>JALOSH010000056.1 GCA_025458545.1 Hydrogenophaga sp. | reverse complement strand
AAGGCATCTCATTCGTTCGGCCCTGCTTCTGCAGGGCCTTTTTCTTGGGCGCGGGATAATCGGGCGCATGTCTTTCTCCGTTTCCCCCTGGCGCCTGTCCGTTGCTCCCATGATGGGTCGTTGCTAAAAAGCAGCATCCACGCGGGTTTCGGGCGCATCGTGTGCACTGTGTGTGCACAGCCCAAAAGAAAACCCGCCACATGGGCGGGTTCCTTGGGGGTCGGGTGGGCTTCGACGGCCCCTTATACCGGCGGGCCTGCCCTCTCACTCCGTGAGCCCCGTTTTCGTAAAAAGGCGCACCAGAAAAGGTGCCGGCCGTGCACATCCGCATGTGCCGCCGGCAGTCGATTTACTGCACCAGCTCGACGGGCCGGTCCCAGGGCGAAGTCACGCCCTAGCAGTCTCTTAGCGCACGCCGGTCACGATGGCGAAGGCGGCTGGGTACAGCACCGCCATGTCCAGGCGCGCGTGACACATGAACCCGATCTGCCCGTTGGCAGCGTAGGTTTCTTGCAGCATCTGCACCGACAGCTCCTCGCGCATCGCGATGGCGAGTTGCGAGAAATTCCCGACGTACATCTCGCTGCAGTCGGTAGAGCTGCCCACGGTCAGGTTGTTGGGGATCTGGCTGGTGTGCACCCTCTGCATCGGCTTGAGCATGTCTGGCACTTGCAGCGGCTGGCCTGTGCTGTCTGCCAGGCCACCCAGCCGCACCAGGCTTCGCGGCGACATGATCGCGGCGGTGGGCATCGGGCCGTTGGCCTGCAGAATGGCCTGGGTGGCGCTGAAAATGTTGGCATAGCTGCCCAGCACGGCGCCGTTGGTGCCGTTGCCGACTGCTTGCACGCCTGCCGTGTTCAGCAGCCCGCGCACCTCGGGAGCGGTGCCGCTTCCACGCAGGCCAGCGCGGTCGATCTCGACCGCAAACGCCTGGCCGATGGCTGTCCGTAGCGCGCTTTCGATGTTGACCCCATCGGCCAGCAGTTCGCGAGAAACCCGGATCACAAACGCCAGCGAGCGGGGCGTCACCAGGACATTGCGGAACACCGGGTCGGATTCGGCGACCGCGCCGTTTTCCACGCGCCAGGATGCCACGGGCAGGGTGTTCACAGCGGCGAAAGAGAAGTTTTTCGCGTTGCCATTCAGCGGGACGATGGCCGCACCAGCCGTGAGCAGGCTCGATTCGGCTGCGAGTGCCGCCAGCACGTCAGGCATGACAGCGGCAGGGGCGGTGAAGCCGCCAGCCGAGTCCACACCGACAGACAGCGCGCGGGTGGCCGCTGCAGTGGTTTTCATGCGGGCAACACCGCGCAGGAAGTCGGCCAGGCCCACGCGCTCGCCCTAGCCGGGCAGGGCGCTGTAATGGCTGCGGAAGTCATCAGCGGTGCGCAGCATGCGGGCCTCACCAAGATCGCGGTGCTCTTGGTAGTTGGCGGGAAGATCGGCTGTGGCCAGCGGCTTCGTGGACATATGGCGGATCAGGTGCTGCTGGAACTCTTCGACGGACTCGCCCTCCTGAATGGAGCGCATGGCGAGCTCGGACACGCCGGCGCCGGTGGTAGCTTTGGCAATGGCGGCGATTTCGGCGGCGTGGTTGCGGGTTTCGGTGGTCATGGGTTTTCCTTTGAGAGTGAGTGTGTGGGAGCGTTTGTTGAAGCCAGCGCGGGGATCGGCGGGGACGGCCACCGCTGAAACCTCGTAAGGCATGAAGGCGAAGCGCATCGCCTGCTTTCCGTCGGGAAGCGCCATGGGCGTGCCTTCGTCGGTCAGTTCGTAGCCGATGGAAACACCGGTGACGATGCCCGCCTGCACATCGGCCAGCACCTCGCTGGCGCGGGCTGAAGTGCCGAACACGGCCTGGCCGATCAGCTTAGAACCCTCGGGGCGAATGTTGCGAACGACACCGATGTTCAACCGGCTGGCGTCGTGCGATTCGATCAGCGGAAGATCGCCGCGCGACAGGTCAACCATGGCCGCGTCCAGAACCTCAATGTAGTGGCCGCGTTGAACCGGGTAGTCGGTGGACAGCACCACGGGCACGGTTCGCGCCTCCAGGTCTGGTGTGCCCAGCTCAGCTTTGCGTATCTGCATATGCAGCTCCTTGGTGTGGCGCGGACCAAGAAAAGGAAAGGGCCGCGCCGACGTTGAATCACACCGCATGCGCGGTGCACTTTCTCGATCAGCGCGGCCCCGACCTGGAGCTGCAGCTTTGTGGATTCTCAAGACCCCCCAGCGTCCCGGCCGGGTTCAGAGCCTCAGAGCAGGTAGCCTCCCGGCGTCTCTGAAAACCCAGTTCTTGAGAACTCGATAACGCGCATATCGTACCACATTTCTTCGGGGTATGCAAGCCCTCAGTGGCGCGCTCTTTTGATGACCTCGGCGGTGGCCTCGTAGGCGCCAGACTGCAGCGCGGCGACGGTGTGGGCGGCCTGGGCAACCCCCAGCAGGATCACCGAGCGGGCGGCGACCACCTCCATCTCGTTGATCGCTGGTGTGGCAAACCAGGTCAAGAGCTGCCCGGCCTGACAGAAGCCGATCACCACCACGGCTGACGTCGGGGAATGCCAGCTGATGGCGCTGGCGTCGGCGGATGTTGCCTCCGCGATCAGGGCATTGAAGTTCGCCAGTTCGTCGGCGGGCAACAGGGTTTCAAGTGTCAGCATGGGTGTGTCCTTAGATTGCGGGGTTGTTGGTTGGCTTGTGGTCGGGTGCGTCGTCTTCGCCGGTATAGCTTTCGAGTGCTTCGTCCACCAGCCGCGCGGTGGACCGCATCCACTCATTGCGGGCCGATGACACAAACGACATGACCGTGGACAGCACGTCGTCTTCGATGCCGGGGCAGGCCTTGCGCAGCCCGCCTTCGATCTGGTCCAGACGGTCGACCACGGCGCTGGAAGCGTGGCCCAGCACATCGGCCAGTACGCCGATGGGCGCGTATTCGCTGCGGGCTACAGCGTTTTTCAGATCCTGCGCTTCACGTTGCGAACGGGCCAGGGCGGCGCGCTCTTGCACCAGGTCAAGACCTTCCATGTCGGACCCCATGCGGCCGGCAGCTTGCTCGCGCAGCCGGTCGCAGTAGTCCAGTAGCCAGGTGCCCAGGCTTGCGCCCTCACGCACCATGCCCTCGGTTTGCAGGCGGCTCACGGCCTGCTGGCTGATGCCCACCAGGTCGCCGAACTCTTGCTGGGTGCAAGCCCTGTCCAGGTACATCACCACCTTGTTCACCATACAACCCCCATAGGGCAATCGGTGAACAGTCCGAGCACGCGCAGTGAATGACCCGCAGTGGGTTTGTGTTCACAAGAACCTAACCTCGGGGGGTGGGTCCCAGCCTCCTTACCCCGTCGACACGTCGACAAAGTCGACAGACCGCCTTCATGGGTTTGGCTTTGTCGACTTTGTCGACCTGTCGCGGGGGTGTTGGGTGTTTGCTTGTAGGTCATTGAAATAGAAAGGAAAAAGGGTTTCAAAATGGCTTATAGCGACAGACTCGCCTAGGTAGACAGGCGGGGATTGACCCGGTACACCACAGACGGCGGTGCGCCAGCCCTGCGGCGCTTTGTCGAACGCACCACGTCGCCAGCCTCCAGCCGCTCCATGGCTTTCTCCAGGCGATCAACAGACCGGAACCGGCCCTCCTGCGCTTTCTGTGCCTCGCGCCGGGTGAACTCCAGCAGGCCGCTGGCCTTGATCCAGCGCACCACGGCCACCGCGTCGGTGTCCACGGCATCGGTGCCCAGCAGCGCAAACGCGGCGCGGGCGTGTTCGATCAGCAGGCCACCCAGCTGCAGCGCGCGGCGCATGGCCACCTCGGACACTTCATCGGCGGTCAGGCCCATCTCTGCCAACTCCAGCACCGCAGCCACGCGGGCGATGGCGCCGGGTAGCTTGCTGGTCCAGTCGCTGATCGCCTCGTACCGGCCGCCCTCGCCCTGCTGGTTTTCGATCTCTTGTGCGAAGTCAAACCACAGCTCACGCGCAGGGTCGGTGAAGGTCAGCACCTTGGGCTTGCCGATGGGCTCGAACCAGCCACTCAGCAGCCCGATGATCCCGCGCTCGTAGGCTTCTTTGACGTGCTCGGGTATGGGCGCATGGCGCCGCACATCGCGGCGGCCAACAGTGGAATCAGGTACGGCCCACAGAAAGCGCGCCAGCAGGCCGCTGTCCCTGAAGCGCTTGGACCCCGCCACATCGGCCAGCGTGCCAGGTTGCACCAGCAGCCCCATGCACAGTGCAGGGCGGTCTATGTGGACAGCCCGCGAAGCGCGGTCGACCCGCATCGGTGAACCGGCGTGCGCCTGCAGGTACACATCCAAGTGCGCTTGGCCACCTGAGTACAGACCGCCCATGATCTGGAAAGAACCGGCCTCATCCGACAGCACGGCCATGCGCTCCCCATGCTCCGCAAGCAGGGCCTGCAGCCGCTCGGGTGTGCTGTCGCTGGTGAACAGCCGCGGCGCCCTGATCTCGTCGGGCATCTGCAGCTCTTCGCGCTCGATCTCCGCGCGGATTGATTCGCGCTCGCTGGCGTCTTTGGCCTTGGCTGCATCCTGCAACAGCCGTTCAATCTTTTTCCTCGCCACTGCCCGCGCCGAATTGACGCGCGCTATGTCGCGTCGCATCCGGTCTGAATGCAGTTTTTCCCAGCGCACCAGCGGCCCTTGAATGGCATTCAAGACAGCACTCTTTCGCGTGCCAGCTGCAGAAGCCACAGCGGCCCATAACGGCAAAGGCTCGAAGTAGCCGGGAACAGGCTCTACTTCATACCGGCGCTGCAGCACCGTCGCCAGCACGGCCAGGCAGCTCATGAACGCCAGGGCGGGCGGCGTCTGCGTGCTGTCTGCCACCGCGCGCACCATGTCGCCGCTCCATGTGGGCAACAGGTCGGCGGGTATCTTGGGCGTGGCCTGTGTGCCAGGCAGCACCGGCTCGGGCCATTCCTCGGGCGGCGGTGCGGCGGCGGGCGCCTGGGCTTCGCTGTGCATCACGTCCTCAAATTCAGGCCAGCCACGCGCACCAGGCGGCACAGCAGGTTGCGCCGCTTCCACCATGGCGCGCACGGCCTCAGGACCAGCCACGCGGGCCAGGTCGTTCGCATCCGTCAGGGCTTCAGTCATGGGCCACCCCCTCGAAGCGGGGCACAGCGACCAGGCCACCCACAGCGCGGGCCGCCTGCGTGGCTTGGGTCACGCCAGGGTTTCCCGGCGTCGGATCGTTGTCGGCCACGATGATCAACTTCAGCTCGGGAAACTTCGCGCGCAATGCGCTGGCCACCGGCTGCAGGTTCACCGCTGAAAACGCCACGGCCACCGCGCGCCCCGTGGCTGCGTACAGCGTCGAACCCGTGGCCAGGCCCTCGCAGACCAGCAGCGAATCCAGTGGGCGACCGATAGGGCAGTAACACCCCGCGATTTTTCCGCCGCTCAAAAAGCGCTTGGCGCCATCCGCGCCGATGAATTGCAGGGTGTGCAGCACGCCGTGGGCGTCGCGCGCCGGGATCAACAGCAGCTCGCGCAACTGGCGCAAGCCGTAGGCGCCTACGTTCTTGCGCTGCAGGTAGGGGTGTGCGTTCGTGGCCGGGCGGGCGCGTTCCCACAGCTTCGCAGCGCGGGCGCGGGCCTCGGCTTGCACCTTGTCGCGCTCGGCATCGCGGGCGGCGCGCATGGCGGCCAGCTGGCGCTGCAGCTCGGCACGCTCCGCCGGGGTCTGCGTCGCGCGGCTTGCCTCGCGCCAGGTGTGTGTCTCGCCTGTTTTCCAGGAACCGAATGCGCCACACGTTACCGGGCTTTCGTGCAGCACGTAGAAACCGTTGGTGCTGCCCGGCTTGTCGCCTTGCACGCGGTATCTGTGAATGCGGCCATCGGGGATCGGCTCGATGTCCTTGTGCGGCGCCAGACCGGCGGCGCGCATGGCGTCCAACATGGTGTTGCTCATACCGGCAGGCCCTCCACCATGGCCAGGAAGCCGGCCAGGTCGTGCAGGTGGCTGTAGATGCGCGTCTGGGTGTTGCGGGTGACGTGGTACGTCACGCGGCCATCGTCGGCACGGTAGACGCGCTGCAGCACGTAGCCACGGCGGGCGAAGCGGGCGCGCATCGTGGCAAATGCCTTGCGGTCGATGGCCTGCGGTTCTAGAATCTCAGCGTGGTTTGATTTCGTGTGTTCTGTGCGAAGCCCGGTGCCAGCCGGGCTTTCGCTTTTTCGGCAGGGGATCACAGCAGCGCCTTTCCAGGCGCGATGCGCTCTCGTGTCAGTGACTCCAGGTGTGCCGCGACGGCCTTGCGCGGGTACAAGACCCGGTTGCCGATTCGCACGTATGACGGCCCATGTCCGCGTTTGCGCCATGCCTCCAGCGTGCTCAGCTTTGCCTGGGCTAGCAGGCACAAGTCTTCTTCGGTGACACAGTCCAGCCTGTCTGCAATTTCCTGCAGACGCTGGGTTTCTGCGTTTGATGCGCTTTCCATTTACCCATCCTTTCCCGGCGGTGCGCCGGTTGTTTCGATGGGTGGACTTTTGCGCGGTTCGGCGATTATTCCGAGTGGCTTAACTGGATCGACTAACCCGCTGTGTGTTGCCGGATTTTTTTCCACTGAGTGAGCGCGTGTTGCACGCGCTCGGGCGTTACAGCGGGCACGGTTCTATTCAGATCGGCATCTTCCAGGGCGCGGAAGAATCGCCCCTTTCCCGTTGGCTTCGGCAGACCTGCGGCGGTCCATGCATCGGCCGCCATACAGACCCATCTGACCACGTTTTCGGCCGGTGGTTGGCCCTTTTTGGACAGGGTCGCCGCCGCCCACTGAAGGAGCTGCAGCGGCTCTATCAAGTCCTCCAACATCTGCTGATACGTGCACTGCGGTGCCCTGTGGAGTTGAATGCTTTGCATCGCGTACACAAGGCGCACAGCCTCAGCCGATGCGGGGTTTTGCCAGTACGGTTCCAGCGCATGTTGCAGCGCTTTGGTGGCCTTGCGGAGCTCTGTTTCGGCCTGCAGGCCGCCGATGCTGGGCGGCAACATGCTGACGATGGATCGCCAGCGCAGCCACTCCTTTTCGGCCGCTTTGATGGCGTCGACTTCGGCTTGTGTTGGTGGTTTGCGCTGGCGTGCCATCGTGCTAGCTTGTAGATTGACCGACGAAAACTTGCTCACCCCCAGCCAGGCGGGTTGTGTTTTCCAGGCGACAGAGTACGTTTTGTAGCTGCCGAATGTTCTCTCCAAGCACAAGCGGCATAGGTCGCTCAGTCGGCCAGTGTTCGATGATCTCGACAGCCTGCAGCGCCAGAAAGTCGGCCAAGGCAATCAAGTCGCGGGTGGTGGCATCCTTGTTTAGCATGATGAGCGCTCGCTGGTCGAAAGTGCCTGCCCATGGGGTCAGGTCAAGTGATATTGCTGTAGATTCAGTAGTAGCCATTTTGTGAACTCGCTTTCATGAATGGTCAGACGGTCGGGGCGGTTCCGTCGCCTCGGCCGTCGCCTTTTTGCCCTGCAGGGTCCGGCGCAGGGCTTGCCGGTTTCTTGAGTGCGTTGTGCACGTCTTCGGGTTGTATGGCCGTGTATCGGCGCAGCATTGCCCAGGTCTTGTGTCCGGTCAGAAGCGCCACCTGTGGGATGCCTAGCCCCATGCGGAAGAACTCGGCGGTGGCCTTGTGGCGCAGGTCGTGGAAGCGCAGGTCTTCAATCCCCAGCTTCTGGCAAGCCCGCGTGAAAGCAGTCGAGACGCTGGCCTCGCTGTAGGGAAAAAGAAAACCCGAATCCCTTTTCTTCAGTACGTCCTCGACAATGGCCCAGGCATCGGCCAGCAGCGGGACGGTTTGATGATTGCCGATCTTGTTTTGTGGGTCTTTTCTGTCGCGGATCACGATGGTCTTGCGGGTCCGGTCCAGGTCTTCCACCTCCAGGCGGCATATCTCACCCTGGCGCATGCCGGTGGCCAGAGCGAAGCGGCAAAGGACCTCCATCGGGATGGTCTGCCGTGGGTTGTTGCGCCAGAGTGCGTAAAGCCGGTCCAGTTCGCTGGCGTTCGGCTCTCTGTCGCGCTCGGTGCCGCGTGTCTTGAGACCCCGATGCTTGAGACTGGCTCGCGCGTCCAGGCCCAAGCGGTCGTTGATGTCGAGACGCCGTGAATGCCGGCCCCACTTGAGGACGGTAGAGAGATAGGACAGGTCCGCGCTGATCGTGACGCCACCGGCTCCAGCTTCAATGCGACGATCAATGAAATCTCGGACCACCACGGCAGAAAGGGACGACAGTTTGACCCGGCCCAACTCCCTCTTGAGCATTTCAAGGGTCGCGGCCTTTGTCTTGCCAGGCTCCGCCATGGTGTCGCGGTACTTGTCGATCAGATCACCGAGAGTTGAACCTTTTGGGACTGGGGCGAACCCACCTGCAGCAATGTGGTTTGCTTGCGCTTCAATGGCGGTAGCCCATTCCCTGGCCTCGCGCTTCGTCGTGAAGGTGCCCGCGCGGTAAAGTCCTGACTTACGGACCTGTACCCGCCATTTACCGGACGGAAGTTGCTGGAAGGTTGGCATCGTGTGCACTCTGTGTGTGTATCGCGGTGCCCTTATTGTTACCTAGCAGTGCGCTTCGTGTGCACATTGTGTGCACTGAATGTTGCACACAATCGATTGGGAAGAATTTGGATTGAAAAAAATCATTCAAAATCATGGACTTAACCCCTGGCGCCTGTCGGTTGCTCCCATGATGGGTTGGACCGACCGCCATTGCCGGTACTTCCACCGGCTGCTGACCCGTCACACCCTGCTGTACACCGAGATGGTGACCAGCAGCGCGCTGATCCACGGCAACACTGCGCAGCTGCTGCGCTTCAACGACGAACAGGAACACCCAGTGGCCCTGCAGCTTGGGGGGAGTGATCCCGCCGACCTGGCGCGCGCAACACGGCTGGGCCAGGAGCGGGGCTACGACGAGATCAACCTCAACTGCGGCTGCCCGAGCGAGCGCGTGCAACAGGGTGCCTTTGGGGCCTGCCTGATGGGAGAGGCGCCCCTGGTGCGCGATTGCGTCCAGGCCATGCGCGAAGCGGTGGATGTGCCGGTGACGGTCAAGCACCGCATCGGCATCGACAAAGTCGAGAGCTACGACTTCGTGCGCGATTTTGTCGGCACCGTGGCCGACGGCGGCTGCGAGGTGTTCATCGTGCACGCGCGCAACGCCTGGCTGCAGGGCTTGAGCCCCAAGGAGAACCGTGAGATTCCGCCGCTGCGCTACGAACTGGCGCACCGCCTCAAGCGCGACTTTCCCCAGCTCACCATTGCCGTCAATGGCGGCATCACGACCCCCCGCGAAGCGGTGGAACTGGCCATGGTCGATTACATGGAGCGCGCCGCCGCCGAAGACGGCGTGAACTGGTATTCCATTGCCTGCCACATGCTTGGCCTGCGCCACGGCCTGCACGGCGCGCGCAAATGGCGCCAGGTCTGGAGCGACCACCGCCTGAAGCCGCTGCCGCCGCGCGAGGTCTGGGCGCTGGCCCAGGCCCATGTGACGCCAACCGTCGAAGCGCCCCGACCTGAAACCCTTGTTCCAACCCTTTGAGAGTTCGACCCATGAAGCGATTTCTGATCTGTTCCGCCGCCCTTGCCGCCAGTTTGCTGGCAGGGCCAGCCCTGGCGCAAAACGCCACGCTCGACACCGCGGCGAAAGAGCCCGGTGCGCTCGTCACCGCCTCTGGCCTGGTGTTCCGCTCGCTCAAGGACGGCGCTGGCGCCGCCCCGGGCGCCAACGACACGGTGAAGGTGCACTACAAAGGCACTTTCCCGGATGGCAAGGAGTTCGACAGCTCCTATTCGCGTGGCACGCCGATCGAGTTTCCGCTCAACCGCGTGATCCCATGCTGGACCGAGGGCGTGCAGCGCATCAAGGTCGGTGGCAAGGCCAAGCTGACCTGCCCCAGCAGCATCGCCTACGGGGCGCGTGGCGCCGGTGGTGTGATTCCTCCCAACGCCACCCTGGTGTTCGAGGTGGAGCTGCTGGGCATCAACGGCCGCTGAAAGGGCTGCTCGCCGGGCCCGCATGGCGGTCAGGCGATCCGGTGTTTGAAACACCGGCCATGGTTTGCCCCCGAGTGGAATGAGGCGCAGCGCTGGTGACCCAGCGCTGTCCGCTCAGGCGGCCGCTTCGAGCCCGTTGCGGAAGTGTTCCTGCATGCGTTGCCGTGCAAGGCTGGCATCGCGTGCGAGCAGGGCGGCCATGACCGCGCGGTGCTCGGTCAGCGATTCTTCGATGCGACCGCTCTTGAACAGCGAGTTGTGGCGGTTGAGCTTCATGACCTTGCGCAGGTCGGCCACCATTTGCTGGCGCCAGCGGTTGTCGGCCATCTCCAGCAGGCGCATGTGGAACTGTTCGTTCAAGGCAAAGAAGCGGTCGCGGTCGGCGGCGGCGCTCTCCAATGCCTGGTGCATCGCCTGCAGTTCGGCCCGCTGGGCCGTGGTGGCGCGTTCGGCCACCACGCCGGCGGCGTCCGATTCCAGCAGTGAGAGCAGGTGGTAGACGTCGGCCAGGTCCTTGTCGGACACTTCGGTCACGTAAGCGCCGCGCCGCACCTTCATGGTCACCAGGCCCTCGGCGGCCAGCACCTTCAGCGCCTCCCGCAGGGGTGTGCGGCTGATGCCGCATTCTTCGGCCAGTTTGAGTTCGTCGATCCAGCTGCCGGGCTCCAGTTCACGCCGGAAGATGCGCTGGCGCAGCAGCTCGGCGACTTCTTCGTACAGGGCGCGAGGGGCGAGGGACAAGGCGGACATGTGGGCTGGACGGGCGGACCAAAAGGCGTTGGACTGGGCTGGATTGTAAGTCGACGAGAATATTTTGCATCAATAATTATGAATGATATAAAATCGCGGCCGCGTTGCCACGGCGACTTTGTGGACTTTTTGACCTTTTCAGCACCCGACTGCCATGAGCCCAACCCAACCCGGATTGCAACCCGAATTCCCACCCGCCAACCTGGCCGCCTGGACCAAAGCCGCCCAGAAATCCGCTCCCGGAGGCGATGTGGCCGCGCTGAACTGGGTCACACCGGACGGCATCACGGTCAAGCCGCTGTACACGGCGGAAGACACCAAAGACCTGCCGCACACCAACACTCTGCCGGGTTTTGAGCCGTTCATTCGGGGCCCGCAGGCCACCATGTACGCGGTGCGCCCCTGGACGATCCGCCAGTACGCCGGATTCTCCACCGCCGAGGAATCCAACGCCTTCTACCGCAAGGCGTTGGCTGCAGGCGGGCAGGGCGTGTCGGTCGCTTTTGACCTGGCCACCCACCGCGGTTACGACTCCGACCACCCGCGCGTGACCGGCGACGTGGGCAAGGCCGGTGTCGCGATCGACTCGGTCGAGGACATGAAGATCCTGTTCAACGAAATCCCGCTGGACAAGGTGTCGGTCTCGATGACCATGAACGGCGCGGTGCTGCCCATCCTGGCCGGCTACGTGGTGGCGGCGGAAGAGCAGGGCGTCTCGCAGGACAAATTGAGCGGAACCATCCAGAACGACATCCTCAAGGAGTTCATGGTCCGCAACACCTACATCTACCCGCCCGAGCCGTCGATGAAGATCATCGGCGACATCATC
>JALOSH010000055.1 GCA_025458545.1 Hydrogenophaga sp. | reverse complement strand
GATCTGGTGGCCCCACCAGAGCTGGCGGCTGATGCACCAGTCCTGGATGTTGTTCATCCACTGGTTGTAGGTGTTGACCCAGTTCTCGGGCACGAACTTCACCGCGCCCGACTGCACGGCCTCAATCGCCTTCTCGGCAATCGATGTGCCGCTGGTGTTGTGTTCATTGCCCTTGCTCGTCATCGCCACGAACCACTGGTCGGTCAGCATCGGCTCGACCACCTGGCCGGTGCGGGCGCAGCGCGGCACCATCAGCTTGTGTTTCTTCACCTCGACCAGCAGGCCCTCGGCCTCCAGCTGCGCCACGATCTGCTTGCGCGCAACGAAGCGGTCCAAGCCCACATAAGCCGCCGGGATGTCCGCCGCCTCGGCGTTGGAAACCTTGGCTTCCAGGCTGAAGATGGTCAGCATCGGCAACCCGTGGCGCTGGCCCACCTGGTAGTCGTTCGGGTCGTGCGCGGGCGTCACCTTTACCACGCCGGTGCCAAAGGCCTTGTCCACATAAGCGTCGGCAATCACTGGCACCAGGCGGCTGGTGATGGGCAGCTTGACTTGCTTTCCGATCAGGTGCGTGTAGCGCTCGTCTTCCGGGTGCACCATCACAGCGGTGTCGCCCAGCATGGTTTCGGGCCGCGTGGTGGCCACCACCAGCGACTCGGCCGAGCCGTCGATGGGGTAGCGGATGTGCCAGAGCGAGCCGTCTTCCTCTTCGCTCTCCACCTCCAGGTCGGACACCGCCGACATCAGCACCGGGTCCCAGTTCACCAGGCGCTTGCCACGGTAGATCAGGCCCTGCTGGTACAGCCGCACAAAGGTCTCGGTCACCACGGTCGATAGCTTGTCGTCCATGGTGAAGTACTCGCGGCTCCAGTCCACGCTGTCGCCCATGCGGCGCATCTGCGTGGTGATGGTGTTGCCGCTCTGCTCCTTCCATTCCCACACCTTGGCTACGAAGTTCTTGCGGCCCATGTCGTGGCGGCTGATGCCCTTTTCCTGCAACTGCCGCTCCACCACGATCTGCGTGGCAATGCCCGCGTGGTCGGTCCCCGGAATCCACGCCGTGTTGAAACCGCTCATGCGGTGGTAGCGCGTGAGCGAATCCATGATGGTCTGGTTGAACGCATGCCCCATGTGCAGCGTGCCGGTCACGTTGGGTGGCGGCAGCTGGATGGCGAAGTTCTTGCCCGCAGCGGCGGCCTCGGCGCTCGGTGCCGACGTGCCCCGAAACCCGGCCACGCCATAGCCCCGTTTCTCCCACTCGGGGCCCCAATGGGCTTCGAGCGCGGCGGGCTCGAACGATTTGGACAGGGAAAGCAGGCCGGGCTGGTGCAAGGTGTCGGACATGGCGTGGGCGCGAGAAACAAAACGGCGCCCCTGAAGGCGCCGTCGGGTGGAAAGGTGGGAGAGTGGTGAATTTTATTCGAGGCCCCTGCGGCACAATGCGCCGAACGATCCAAGGGGCGGCAGGATGGCAGACGATACCGAGAAAGACAACGGCGACTACCTCGGCTACGGCGTGTATGCCGAGACATTGTGGGCGCGCGTCATTTCAGCGCTTGATCGTGACCATCAAGGCGAACGGCGCTTGGGCGACGACCCGTTGGTTGTCGGCATCTTTGGCGAATGGGGTGCGGGCAAGTCCACCCTGCTCAAGCTGATTGAGCGCCATGCTGTTGAGCTCGCGCAGGAGCGGGCAGCCTGGCGCAAACACGATGGTGGCAATTTCAGCCTCACCGTGCCCGTTTTCTTCCAGCCATGGAAATACGAGCACGAGCCCCACTTGCACGTGCCCATCCTGCTGCACATTCTGGCGGCGCTCAAACAGCACATGGAGCAGGCGCAGACACCGGCTGAATGGGCTCAGGGCAAGGTACCAGAGGCGATCAAAAAGCACATGGACCTGTTGGTGGGTACCTTTGGCTTGTTGCTGGCGGGCGCGGCCTTTGCCATGGACACCTCGGTCCCGCTGAGTTCCCGCGTGGCGTTGGCTGGTGCTGGACTTCTCGCCAAAGTGCTGCCCAAGCTCAACCCCGACGCCAACAAGGAAGAACTGGCCAAGGCGCTGGAACACAAGGAGAACGGGCGGTTCTTCTACGAAATGCACGAAACCCTGCAGGCAATCACCCGTCCGCGTCGGTACGCCAAGCACCTCACGGGCGTCGATCTTTCGACGGAAGTCAGCATCAACTTCGTCATCTTCATCGACGACCTCGACCGCTGCCTGCCCGAAAAAGCCGTCGAAACCTTGGAGCTCATCAAGACCGTCTTCAACCTGGAGAGCTTTGCCTTCGTGCTTGCGCTGGACGAAGAGGTGGTGGAACGTGGCATTGGCCATCGCTACAAAGACTACGCACTGGTCAACAAAAAGCCTGAGATGCCCATCACCGGGTTTGAATACCTGGAGAAGATCGTTCACCTGCCGTTTCGGCTGCCCGCCCTGAGCAGGCGCGAGGGCATGAAGTTTCTTCAGGCCTACGAGCGCGAGCTGTTGAAGGAGCGCAGCGCCCGGGGATCGAGCGGTTACCAGGCGGCTCCCTGGTTTGCCGAGCCGGAGGCTGGTGATTCCGCGCGCTTTCACCTGGGGCACGCCGTAGTGAATGCGTTTGACGCTTACGTACCTCGCAAACTCATTCGGGTGGTGGAGCTGTTTCACCAGGTGGTGGAAGTGGCCCACGAACGCGGTCGTCCGGTGGACGACCATCTGGGCGGCGAGCGCGACCCGCGATGGGTGCTGGTTTTTGTGATGTTGCAGCTGTTTCACCCCGATCTCTACCGCCTGATGCGCCGTCAAGGGCTTGGAGTTGACATCCTGCGCGACAGCTTTTCCGATGGTCTATTGCGGCCGGACATGGCCGACATGGACCTGTTGGCCTGGGCTTGCTACCAAACGCAGCCCGTCCCAAACCTTGCTTCTGCCACGGAAGCCATTTCCGCTATCAAGGACGACGAAGGTAAGCGGTACCCGGCTCAGCGACTTCGGTTGCCCATCGCCGAGCGATTGTTGGAGCATCGCGCGGTGCAGCGGCATGTGTTTGACCCGCTCAAATTGTTCGCGGGGATCATGGAAGCCAGCGCGCCCTTCGACCCAGCGTCTACGCGCGTCTATTTCAGCTTGTTGGGGCAGTTGCCTGATGAGGCCGACGTGTTGAGTCCGCTGCCCGTGCATTGGCCCGCATCAGCGAGGGGCGAAGACTTCCCTTTGGGCATAGAGGTGAACGGCGAACACCTGTTTGTCACCTTGACCTCAGCCGAGCCCAGCGAGCGCCGGGCGCTGGCCAGCGCGTTGGGCTTGAAACCAGGGCAGAAACTCTCAAGTCATCAGGTTCAGGCTTTGATCGGTCGGACGAATAGATGGTTGAAGGCCGGGAATTCGGATCGCGGCGAGCGGTTGCTGCGACTGCAAGATGGTCTTTGTTACCTGGCTCCATTTGTTGCCGCAGCGGATGGCTCCGCACTGTGGGCATTGTCGAAAATGCACAAGCCGGATTGGGAACGTGCGACCCCATTTTCCGACGTCGAGTCACTGAAAAAGGCGACCCGAGCCGCTGATCTGTACGCTGCGCTGGGTCTGGACGATCGGTTTGATCCTGGCCGTTTTCATCTGCCCAAGTCACGCTGGAGTTCCAATTCTCCCGAACAGGAGCCACTGGAAGGTTTTGTAAAGGTATTCAGTGATCTTTCAAAGGCGCTGGAAGACTTCGAGCGCATCACGGGTCAACAGATCGAGGTTGCTCCGTTTGCAATGGCGCGATATCCGACGACAGTGGATCAGTTTGCGCATTTCGTTGCCGGACACGGTTACGGTGATCCTGCTGGCGCCAAGCCCGAGTGGTGGGACACGCTGGGTTGGCAGTGGAGAACTGGTGAGTTGGATTCGACGGCACAAGTCGAGTGGGTGCTGAATGGGTTGGCACAGCGCCCTGCTGGCGAACTTCGCAGCCATCCAATGGAATGGAGTGAGCAACGATTGCACGGTAGCCGCCCGGTGATGAACCTCAACTGGTTTGAGGCCAGGGCCTACGCTGGTTGGCTGACCAAGCAGATGCGTGATCGGAAGCTCATTGCCAGTGGACAAGAGTTTCGTCTACCTTTAGAGGCAGAGTGTGAGCTGACTGCTTGCACTGCAGATATGGAACGCTTTGTCGACCAGCAGTACCCGTGGCAGGTGGGCGGACCTGAACAGGCACACCTTCGCGGCAACCTTTCGACCAGTGGCATTGAATCCTTATGTCCTACCGGAATTTTTGCACCTAGTCCAGTTGGCGTGTTTGACCTCGACGGCAACGCTTGGGAGTGGCAAAACACATTCTTTAAGGCTGATGGCAGTGGAAAAGACCTTTTCATCGATCGAGACATCAAGATGCTCAAGTTCCACGAGAGCCAAGATCAGAGCGACTTGCCTGTCCTGCGAGGTAAAGCGATAAATCAATCGGGTGAGGGTCGGCGAGGGGCAGACAGATATCGACTCCCCCCTTTGACCTTCGCGCGTCTCATCGGCTTTCGCTTGGTGCTGTCACGGCCTCAGGACACACCCGAATCTTGATCTCAGCGCCAGTGCTATCAGGGCGCACACACTTCAGGGAATGCGGTTAGATGGCAGATCAATACAAATCACAGGCCAATTTTTCGAAGGGTGACCGCTCAATATCCGCATTCGAGTCCAATGCGTGGCCAGCGGTGCGAATACCAAGATGGGTTTTCCATCCGCCGGATGCAGGAGTTCCAGCGAGATAGCATGCAGCCACAGCCGCTGCACCCCCAGCAACCCAGCCACCGCCCGGTTCAGCGGACCTTTGCCGTGGGTCGCGTCGCCCACGATGGGGTGGGCGATGTGTTTCATGTGGCGGCGCAGTTGGTGGCGGCGGCCGGTCTGGGGTTGCAGCTCCACCAGGGCGCAGCGGGTGGTGGCGAAGCCGCTTTGCGGCAGCGGCAGTTCGTAGCGCTCCAGGGTTTTGAAGCGGGTGATCGCGTCTTGCAGCTCCTCGCGCTCGGTGCGCATGTCGTCGGGCAGGCGGCGCAGGGGGTGGTCGATCAGGCCTTGGTCGGGTGGCCAGCCGCGCACGATGGCTTGGTAGGTCTTTTGCACGCCGTGGCCCGAGGCGAAGGCCTGGCCGAGCGTGCTCGCGGTGCCCGCATCCAGCGCAAACAGCAGCACGCCGCTGGTGCCTTTGTCGAGCCGGTGCACCGGCCACACCGGGCGGCCCAGTTGGTCGCGCAGCATTTGCAGCGCAAAGCGGGTTTCGCCCGCGTCCAGGCCGGTGCGGTGCACCAGCAGGCCGGGCGGTTTGTTCACCGCTGCCAGATAATCGTCGGCATACAGGATTTCCAACATGTTGTTTTTATTGTCCCCCGCCAAAGCGCTCGATTACGAGACGCCACCCCATGTGGCTGCGCACTCGCAGCCCTTGTTTGTGCCGCAGGCCCGCGAGTTGATCGAGGTGCTGCGCGAAAAGTCGCCGCAGCAGGTGGCCGAGTTGATGGACTTGTCGGACCAGTTGTCGGGCCTGAACGTGGCGCGCTACCAGGCCTGGCGCCCGAAGTTCACGGTGAAGAACGCGAAACCGGCGGTGCTGGCGTTTGATGGCGATGTGTACGGCGGGCTCGATGCCAAGACGCTGGACGCCGCTGCGCTGGACTGGTTGCAGCAGCACCTGTGCATTTTGAGCGGCCTGTACGGGGCTTTGCGACCGCTCGATCTGATGCAGCCGTACCGGCTGGAGATGGGCACGCGCCTGGTCACGCCCAAGGGCAAGAACCTGTACCAGTTCTGGGGCCGCCAGATCGCCGATCACCTCAACGAGCGCGCGCAGTCAGAGAAGACGCCGATCGTGGTGAACCTCGCGAGCGAGGAGTACTTCAAGGTGGTGGACCGCAAGGTGCTGCTGCCGCGCGTGGTGACCTGTGTGTTTGAAGAGAGCAAGGGCGGCCAGCACAAGGTGGTGAGTTTTTTTGCCAAGCGCGCGCGCGGGCTGATGGTGCGGCATGCGGTGCAGCACCGCGTGACCCGCGTCGAGCAGCTCAAGGACTTTGCGCTGGAAGGCTACCGTTTCGTGCCGGGCGCGTCCGAGACCGACCGCCTGGTGTTTCGCCGCGAGCAGCAGGCTTGAGCGCGGCTGGCCCGAGCGTTTCCGTTTTTTGGGTCTGAGATGCCATGAACCAGAACATCACCCCCGAACTTCGCAGCTGGATCGTTGAGCAGGCTCAGGCTGGCTTTGCGCCAGAAATCATCCTGAATTCCATGAAGGCGGCTGGCTGGAAAGAGCCGGTTGCCTTGCAGGCTTTGGAGAGCACGCTGCGCGATCACCTGGCCCGCCAATCGGCGGGGCGTACCTTGCAGCCCTCGCCGGTGGTGGCGACCGCGCCGGTGCAGCCAGCGGCGGCGCAGCACAGCCCGACCCATGCCGTGCCCAGCATCGATCTCTCGCAGTCGCCGCGCGAGATCGCGCTGGACGATCGCACGGTGCGCGTGATCAGCAGCATGAACCTGCCGCGCGTGGTGGTGCTTGGCGGGTTCCTGAGCGACGAGGAGTGCGACGCCCTGATCGCGGACGCCAGCCCGCGCATGGCGCGTTCGCTCACGGTGGAAACCAAGACCGGTGGCGAGTCGCTGAACCCGGACCGCACCAGCAACGGCATGTTCTTCAACCGGGGCGAGAGTGCGCTGTTGCAGCGCATCGAGGCGCGCATCGCCCGGCTGATCGGCTGGCCAGTGGAAAACGGCGAAGGCATGCAGGTGCTCCACTACAAGCCGGGCGCCGAGTACAAGGCGCATTACGACTATTTCGACCCCGCCGAGCCCGGAACGCCCAGTATTCTGAAGCGCGGCGGGCAGCGCGTGGGCACTCTGCTGATGTACCTGAACAACCCCTTGCGCGGCGGCGGCACCACCTTCCCCGACGCGGGCCTGGAAGTGATGCCACAGCGCGGCCACGCGGTGTTCTTCAGCTACGACCGGCCCGACCCCGGCACGCGCTCGCTGCACGGCGGCGCGCCCGTGCTCGAGGGCGAAAAGTGGATCGCCACCAAATGGCTGCGCCAGCGAGAGTTCCAATGAACCCCACCCAGACGCCTGAGAACTCCCAGCTCGGCAAAGTGTCGGCGTACGTCGACCAGTACGACGCTTCGCTGCTGTTTCCGCTGCCGCGCGAGACCAAGCGCCGCGAGATCGGCATCACCGGCCGCATTCCGTTCGTGGGTGCCGATCTCTGGACCGCGTTCGAGCTGAGCTGGCTCAACCCCAAGGGCAAGCCGCAGGTGGCGCTGGCGCACATCACCATCCCGTGCGAGAGCACGCACATCGTCGAGAGCAAGTCGTTCAAGCTGTATCTCAATAGCTTCAACAACACGCGCATGGACAGCGCCGACGCGGTGCGCGAGCGCATCCGGGCCGACGTGAGCGCGGCGATCTGGCACGGCGGCCCGGTGATGGCGGGCGTGGGCGTGAAGCTGCTGCTGCCGGAGGCCTTTGACCGCGAGCCGGTGCAGGAGCTGGACGGTCTGTGTGTCGACCGGCTCGACGTGGACTGCGAGATCTACCAGCCTGCGCCCGAACTGCTGGGCGCGGCGTTCCACGAACAGCCGGTGACCGAAACGCTCACCAGCCACCTGCTCAAAAGCAATTGTCTGGTGACCGGTCAGCCCGACTGGGGCAGCGTGCAGATTGCCTACAGCGGCCCGCAGATCGACCAGGCCGGACTGCTGCAGTACATCGTGAGCTTTCGCAACCACAACGAATTCCATGAACAGTGCGTGGAGCGCATTTACATGGATGTCATGTCGCGCTGCAAGCCGACGCAGTTGTCGGTCTATGCGCGTTACACGCGCCGTGGTGGGCTCGACATCAACCCCTGGCGCAGCAGCCACCCGCAGCAGCCGCCAGCCAACGTGCGCACCGCGCGGCAGTGAATGGGCGGCACATGAAAAAGGGCCTGGATCGACGATCCAGGCCCTTTTTTTGGGGTGTCACACGGCCTGCTGTGATCAGCGGGCCGTGTCCGCCATCAGCAGCGCTTCGGTTCGCACTTCGGAGGGCGCTTGGGCTCGCACTTGGGTGCGGGCCTTGGAGCGGGCTTCGGAGCGCAAACTGGCTTGTGGAGGCTCAGCTTGGGCAGAACGATCCTGATCTTGGGCAGGCAGAAGAAAAAGCCACCGGCCACTTGCTGCATTTCTTGTTCGTTGAGGGTGCGCATGGACATCTACAGAAAGGTTTGATGAGGTTGCACTTGCCAATGATCCAAAGCAAGGAAACTGGTAATAAAGTGCAAGCAAAGTATATGTCTTGTTACCTTTTTGTGTGTGAATTTTCTGTGTCACGCTACAAAAAGAATACCAAAGGCATCAAGCCATGGGTTCTTGGATCGGCTCTCAGAGCTTGTGCTGGACCGGCGCGATAGGAGCATCACCGCGCGGCAGTGAACGCGCGGCGCGCTAACGAGACTGCGCGCGCAGCGCGTCGATGTCCAGGATCTCCAGTTCGCCGCGCTGCAGTGCGATCACGCCCTGGTCTTTGAGCGTCTGCAGGATCTGGTTGATGGTCTGGCGCGATACGCCGAGCATGCGCGCGAGCTCGTCCTGCGTCACGCTGAGGTGACGCTGGTAGCTGTCTTCAGCGCGGCTGGACCGGGTGCCATGGGCCAGCACCAGCAAGCGCTGCGCCAGCCGCTGGGGTGCGGGGAGCAACTGTTGCGCTTCCATGCTCACCAGGGCGAGCCGCAGTTTGTCGGCCATGAGCCAACCGAGTTCGCGCCAGTGTTGGGGGTGCGCGTGCAGCCAGTCCTGCAGCGCCGCTTGTGGCAGGTGCAGCAGCGTGGTGGGCTCGGTGGCGTGGGCGTCGTGGGTGCGCGGTGAGTCGTCGAACACCCCAATCTCGCCAAACCATTCCGGTGGTGTCAGCACCGTCAGCACGGCTTCACGGGCGGCGTCGCCGTTGCCGCCGTGGCCTGAAAAACGCATTGCGCCGGCCGCCAGACCGTACAAGCCGCAAGGGGCGCTGTCGCGCAAGAACAGCGCCTCGCCCGGCTGCAGGGTGCGCAGCCGTCCCAGTGCCAGCAAGGCCTGGGCGAATTCGCCGGGCAAACGCTGAAACCAGCGCCCTTCGGTCAAGGGCAGGAGTTCGGCGCGGGTGGAGGCCATGGCCATGGGATGCGGGTTTTCCAGGGGTGTTTGTGTCGGGCAGCCGACAGACGCCGGGCGGCGCAGCGGGTGACCATGATGCGTCACGAACCCACCCTCGAAAGCTTCATGAAAACCCTCACCGATCACCTGTCGCAGTATGCGGCCTACCACCAGGACGCCCGCAACGTGGCCACCCATGTGGTGGGCATCCCGCTGATTGTCTTTGCCATCGCAGCGCTGCTGTCGCGCCCGAGCCTGGTGGTGGGCGACTGGCCGGTGTCGCTCGCCACCCTGGTGGGCCTGGGCACGATCGCCTTTCACCTGCGGCTGGACCTGCGCCTGGGCGCGGTGATGGCGCTGCTGATCGGTGCGGCGCTGTGGGGCGGGCAGATCGCCGCCGCCCAGACCACCGCT
>JALOSH010000432.1 GCA_025458545.1 Hydrogenophaga sp. | reverse complement strand
CAAAGCCTGGCCTATGGGCCCACCAAGGCGGCGCTCACCAACCTGGCCGAGAACCTGTACCTCGACCTGCAACCGCAGGGCCTGGGCCTGAGCGTGGTCCACCCGGGCTTCGTGCAGACACCGCTCACCGCCCAGAACGCCTTCGACATGCCCGCCCTCATCACACCCGAGCAGGCGGCGCAGGCCATGATCGAAGGCTGGGCCGCGGGCGCCTTCGACATCCATTACCCCAAGCGTTTCACGCGCTGGATGAAGCTGCTGCGGCTGCTGCCCTACCGCCTGTACTTCCCGCTGGTGCGCCGCTTCACCGGCTTGTAGAACGCCATGCACACCGACGAAGCGCGCGCTGCCGTGGAGCGCATCACCCAGTTCTTCGAAACGATCGCGCCCGGCAGCCTGGCACAGATCGATGCGCTCTACACCCCCGACGCGCGCTTCAAAGACCCGTTCAACGAGGTGCGCGGCACCGCCGCCATCACCCGCATCTTCGAACACATGTTCCGCAACCTGAACGGACCACGTTTTGTGGTGACGCAACGGCTGGTGGACGGCCCACAGGTGTTCCTGGTCTGGGAGTTCCGCTTCCGGTTCCGGCGCTTCGACACCATCACCGAGCAGGTCGTTCGCGGCGGCTCACACCTGGTGCTGGCCGCCGACGGCCGCATCAGCGACCACCGCGACTACTGGGACGCGGCCGAAGAGCTGTACGAAAAGCTGCCCGGACTGGGCGCGCTGATGCGCTGGCTGAAACGCAAAGCCAACACCTAGGCCAGAAGGGAAGTTCAACCCAGGATGCCGCGGAACTGGCTTTGCCAGGCCGCAGGCATCGCCCCCTGGGGGGTGCCGCGCCGCAGGCGCGGCGCGGGGAGGTCAGTCCGGCCTGCTGTCCACAAAACTCTGCCGCAACGCCAGCTTGTCGCTCAACCGGGCGAGGTTCGGGTAGGGCGTGCGCCAGTCGATCTGCGGAAAACGAAAGTCCAGATAGCCGAGCGCGCAACCGACCGCGATGTCGGACAGGCTCAGGTGAATGCCGGAGCAAAAAGACTTGTCGCCCAGGCCCTGGCCCATGGCCTTGAGCGCGGCGTCGATCTTGCCCAGCTGGCGGTCGATCCAGGCCTGCGAACGCTGTTCTTCCCGGCGGCCACTCCAGGTGGCTTCCAGACGCGCCAGGATGGCCGCGTCCAGCAGGCCGTCGGCCAGCGCTTCCCAGGTTTTCACCTCGGCCCGCTCACGGCCTTGCACCGGGATCAGCTTGCCCACCGGCGACAGCGTGTCCAGGTATTCGACGATCACGCGCGAATCGAACACCGCCTCGCCACCTTCCATGATCAGGCAAGGCACCTTGCCCAGCGGGTTGGAGGTGCCGATACGGGTGTCGGCAGACCACACGTCTTCGGGCACAAACTGGTAGTCCAGCTTCTTCTCGGCCATGACGATGCGCACTTTGCGCACATAGGGGCTGGTGATGGCGCCGATGAGTTTCATTGGAAGGAGCTTTGTGTCAGACGGGTTTCCCTGGAGCGGCCATTTTAGCGAGAGCCCATGGCACTGGCGCCGGCGTCAGCACAGCCCTCGTCAATCAGTGCCTTCTACAATCCAGCCATGCGACCGACCACTCCTGCCCCCGCTGCTTCCACCGCCCCCGCCACCGCGGGCCTGACACCCATTTCCGCCCTCTCACCGCTCGACGGACGCTACGCCGGCCGTCTGGCCCCGCTGCGCCCCTTCATGAGCGAACAGGGCTACATGCACCGCCGCGTGCAGGTCGAAATCGCCTGGTTCATCGCCCTGTCCGATGCCGGGTTCGACGAGTTCAAGCCGCTCACGCCCGGCGCGCGCACCTACCTGATGGGCCTGGTGAAGAACTTCAGCGAGGCCGACGCGGTGGCCATCAAGGAGATCGAAAAGGTCACCAACCACGACGTGAAGGCGGTCGAGTACTGGATCAAGTCAAAGTTCGACGCCCGCCCCGAGCTGGAGAAAGCCGCCGAGTTCGTGCACTTCGCCTGCACCAGCGAAGACATCAACAACACCAGCCACGCCCTGCAGCTCAAGGGCGGACGCGACGCGGTGCTGCTGCCCGCGCTGGACGGCGTGATCACCCGGCTGCGCGAGATGGCGCACCAGTTCGCCGCCGTGCCGATGCTCAGCCGCACCCACGGCCAGACCGCCAGCCCCACCACCGTGGGCAAGGAAATCGCCAACGTGGTGGTGCGCCTGGCCGCTGCACGCGAAAAAATCGCCGGTGTGAAACTGCTGGGCAAGATGAACGGCGCTATTCGATCCAGATCGAGCCGCACGACTACATGGCCGAGCTGTTCGACGCGATCGCGCGCACCAACACCATCCTGATCGACCTCTCGCGCGACATCTGGGGCTATGTGAGCCTGGGCTATTTCAAGCAGCGGCTCAAGGCGGGCGAGATCGGCTCGTCGACCATGCCGCACAAGGTCAACCCGATCGACTTCGAGAACGCCGAGGGCAACCTGGGCCTGGCCAACGCGGTGCTCAAACACCTGAGCGAGAAGCTGCCGATCAGCCGATGGCAGCGCGACCTGACCGACTCCACCGTGCTGCGCAACATGGGCGTGGGCCTGGGCTATGCCGTGCTGGCCTACCACTCCATGGGCGTGGGTCTGGCCAAGCTGGAGCTGAACGAAGAGGCTCTGGCCGACGACCTCGACGCCTCGTGGGAAGTGCTGGCCGAACCGATCCAGACGGTGATGCGCCGCTTCGGTGTGGCAGGCGCCTACGAGAAGCTCAAGGAAGTCACACGCGGCAAGACCGTGACCGCCGAGGCACTGCACGCACTCATCCGCAGCCTGGAGATTCCCCAGACCGAAAAAGACCGCCTTCTGGCCATGACCCCGGCCAGCTATGTGGGCAAGGCCAACGAGCTGGCGCGGCGGGTCTGAGTCCGCTGATCGCGCGCTGTCTCAGGCAACCATTCGACCAGAACCACAGCATCCGGGCACATCGTTGGCTCTGATGGCTTTTCCAGCAAACACCCGCTGGGTTCTTTGAGGGATTTAAGACGCGCCTTGCATCCGACTTGATGCACATCAAGCGTGCCCGGGGAGTCGCTCAATACAGTTCGTCCCTTGCTCTGCCTGCCCACGATGCGGTGTCGCTGGGCCTTCAAACCATGGAGCCAATCTGGCATGGCCATCGAACTGTTCAACCAAAACGGGCACATCTGTCTGATGTTCGCGCACCTCAGCGACGAGGGCGGCGAGGCTGTGCAGGCCAACCAGTTCCTGGTGATCGATGGACAGCAAGGCGCCATCATCGACCCGGGCGGCAACGTGGCCTACAACGAGCTGCTGCTGACCATCGGCCGCTATTTCCCGCCCAGCAAGCTGACCGAAATCCTGGCTTCGCACGCCGACCCGGACATCATCGCCT
This sequence comes from Hydrogenophaga sp., assembly GCA_025458545.1. Next base: position 723 of record JALOSH010000432.1, on the reverse strand, counting down.
CGCTCGACCGCTGGATGACCAGCACCCAGGCCACGCTCTACATTTCGCGTCTGTGGGAGCGGTTTGCACCGCATTTCTGCAAGCCCGGCAAAACCGTGGGCCGCATCGTCGGCATCCCCGACCCGGGCATGCGCATCCCGCTGGGCCGCAGCGAGATCGTGGCGCTGCCAGCGCACTTCATGCACGCCGAAGGCAATTTCCAGTTTTGGGACCCGGTCAGCCGCATCCTGTTCTCGGGCGATCTGGGCGTGTCGCTCGGCACCTCTGAAGACGCCGCGAAAACCGTCACGTCCCTGGCGCAACTGCTGCCGCGGATGGAGGGTTTTCACCGCCGCTACATGGTCTCGCAGAAGGTGCTCAAGCTGTGGGCAAACATGGCTCGCCAGCTGCCGATCCAGATGATCGTGCCGCAGCACGGCGCGCCGCTGGCAGGCCCGGCGGTGCACGAATTCATCGACTGGATCGAGAACCTGAGCTGCGGCGTCGACCACCTGACGCAGGCGAACTACACAGTACCGGAGTAAATCCCCCCCCCGCGCCGCCTGCGGCGTCACCCCCCAGGGGGGCGATGCGAGTGGCCCGGCGGAGCCGGTTCCACCGCATCCTGAGTGCAGGCACCTCACACCGGAAGGGGAGTTGGACCCAGAACACCGCGGAACCGGCTTTGCCGGGCCGCTGGTGTTGCCCCCTGGGGGGTGACGCCGCAGGCGGCGCGGGGGGAGG
>JALOSH010000054.1 GCA_025458545.1 Hydrogenophaga sp. | reverse complement strand
ACAACGCTGCTTCGACGGCCTGAAGTCGCGCGGCATTCTGGTCAAGAATGTTTCTAAAATGCACCCAACGCTGGCCAACTGCCTGCGTTTGACGGTGGGAACCCCCGCCGAAACCGCGCAACTGATCAGCGCCCTGCAACAAGCTTTATGACCGCCCCTTCTCCTGCTGTTTCCGTTTCCAGCCCCGCTGACCGAGTGGCCGAGGTTCAGCGCAACACCGCGGAAACGCAGATCAGCGTGCGCATCAACCTCGACGGTTCGGGCGTGGCCAAGCTGTCCACCGGCATTGGGTTTTTTGACCACATGCTCGACCAGATCGCCCGCCACGGGCTGATCGATCTGGACATTCACGCCAAGGGCGACCTGCACATCGACGGCCACCACACGGTGGAAGACGTGGGCATCACGCTCGGCCAGGCCTTCGCCAAAGCCGTGGGCGACAAGAAGGGCATCCGCCGCTACGGCCACGCCTATGTGCCGCTGGACGAAGCCTTGTCGCGCGTGGTGGTCGATTTTTCGGGCCGTCCCGGCCTGCACATGCGCGTGCCGTTCAAGAGCGGCATGGTCGGCGGCTTCGACACCCAGCTCGCCTTCGAGTTTTTCCAGGGCTTCGTCAACCATGCCGGTGTGACGCTGCACATCGACAACCTGCACGGCGAGAATGCCCACCACCAGGCCGAGACCGTGTTCAAAGCCTTCGCCCGCGCGCTGCGCATGGCGCTGGAGCGCGACGCCCGCCTGGGCGATGTGATTCCCTCGACCAAAGGCTCGCTCTGAGTTTCCCCAACCTTTCGTTCTGATGAAACGCAAGACAGTCGCCGTGGTGGACTACGGCAGTGGCAACCTGCGCTCCGTGTCGCAGGCCGTGCTGCATGTGGCTCAGGCCGCCGAGGTGGATGTGCTCGTCACAGCCCGCGCCCAAGACGTGCTGGATGCCGATCGCGTGGTGTTGCCGGGTCAGGGGCACATGGCGGATTGCATGAACGAACTGGCGGCCTCTGGTCTGCTGCAAGCCGTGTTGCATGCGGCCGCGAACAAGCCGCTGTTTGGTGTCTGTGTGGGCATGCAGATGCTGCTGGACCGCAGCGAAGAAGGCCCGACCCAAGGGCTCGGCCTGATCCCTGGTGATGTGGTGAAGTTTCAACTGGCGGGCCAGACGCAGACCGACGGCAGCCGCTTCAAGGTGCCGCAGATGGGCTGGAACGAGGTGTTCCATGACCTGGGCCGACCGGTGCATCCGGTGTGGGCGGGCGTTCCCGATGGCGCCTATTTCTATTTCGTGCACAGCTACTATGCCCGCCCAGCCCAAGCGCAGCATTGCGTGGGCGAGACCGACTTCGGCGGTCGCTTCGCAGCTGCGATCGCCAGCGATAACATCTTTGCCACCCAGTTTCACCCCGAAAAGAGCGCCGATCAGGGGCTGGCGCTCTACCGCAACTTCCTCCACTGGAATCCCTGAGTCCACCCGCTGCACACGCCACCATCATGCTGCTGATTCCCGCCATTGATCTCAAAGACGGCCAGTGCGTTCGCCTCAAACAGGGCGACATGGACCAATCCACGGTGTTTGGTGAAAACCCTGCGGCGATGGCCCGCACCTGGGTCAACAAGGGCGCGCGCCGGGTGCATCTGGTGGACCTGAACGGCGCATTTGCGGGCAAGCCCAGGAACGAGCAGGCGATCCGCGCCATCCTCAAAGAAGTGGGTTCCGAGGTGGATGTGCAGCTCGGCGGCGGCATCCGCGACCTCGACACCATCGAACGTTACCTGGACGCCGGTCTGCGCTACGTGATCATCGGCACCGCCGCGGTCAAGAACCCCGGCTTCCTGCAGGACGCCTGCACCGCGTTCGGCGGCCACATCATCGTCGGACTGGACGCGAAGGACGGCAAGGTCGCCACCGACGGCTGGAGCAAGCTCACCGGCCACGAGGTGGTGGACCTGGGCAAGAAGTTCGAGGACTACGGCGTCGAATCCATTATCTACACCGACATTGGCCGCGACGGCATGCTCAGCGGCATCAACATCGAGGCCACCGTCAAGCTGGCACAGGCACTGTCCATTCCGGTGATCGCTTCGGGCGGTCTGTCGAACATGGACGACATCCGCAAGCTGTGTGAGGTGGAAGACGAGGGCGTCGAAGGGGTGATCTGCGGCCGCTCGATCTACAGCGGCGACCTGGATTTCGAAGCCGCGCAAGCGCTGGCCGACGAGCTGAACGGATGAATCAGGCCCCCACGCTCTGCCGCTTCGCGGGTCGCTGCCCCCCAAGGGGGCGGGTTTCGCCTTGGGGCGGCCCGGCGGCAAAACCGATGGGCTCACCACATGCTGGCTAAACGCATCATTCCCTGTCTGGACGTGACCGGTGGCCGTGTGGTCAAGGGCGTCAACTTCGTGGAGTTGCGCGATGCGGGCGACCCGGTGGAAATCGCCGCGCGCTACAACGAACAGGGTGCGGACGAGCTGACCTTTCTAGACATCACCGCCACCAGCGATGGACGCGATCTGATCCTGCACATCATCGAAGCGGTGGCGTCGCAGGTGTTCATCCCGCTGACCGTCGGTGGTGGTGTGCGGACCGTGGAAGACGTGCGCCGCCTGCTCAACGCAGGTGCCGACAAGACCAGTTTCAACTCGGCGGCCATCGCCAACCCGCAGGTGATCCGCGACGCGTCCGACAAGTACGGCGCTCAGTGCATCGTGGTCGCCATCGACGCCAAACGCCGCTTGGGCGACGACCTGGCCGCGCGCGGCGAAGGCTGGGATGTTTACAGCCACGGCGGGCGAAAAAACACCGGACTCGACGCCATGGCCTGGGCCCGGCAGATGGCCGACCTCGGCGCCGGCGAGATCCTGTTGACCAGCATGGACCGCGACGGCACCAAGAGCGGCTTTGATCTGGCGCTGACCCGTGCGGTGGCCGATGCCGTGAGCGTCCCTGTCATTGCTTCCGGTGGGGTGGGCAATCTGGACCACCTGGCCGACGGCGTGCAACAGGGCGGGGCGGATGCGGTCCTGGCGGCGAGCATCTTTCATTACGGTGAGTACACCGTGGGCCAGGCCAAGCAGCGCATGGCCGAGCGCGGCATTCCGGTGAGGCTGTGATGGACTGGCTCGATCAGATCAAGTGGGACGCGCAGGGCTTGGTGCCCGTGATCGCACAGGAAGCCGCGAGCGGCGACGTGCTGATGTTTGCCTGGATGAACCGCGAGGCGCTGCAGAAGACGGCCGAGCTGCGCCGGGCGGTGTATTTCAGCCGTTCGCGCAACAAACTCTGGTTCAAGGGTGAAGAGTCGGGCCATGTGCAGACGGTGCACGACATCCGGCTGGATTGTGACAACGATGTCGTGCTGCTCAAGGTGACCCAGCTCGGGCACGAACCGGGCATCGCCTGCCACACCGGGCGTCACAGCTGTTTCTTCCAGAGCCATCAGAATGGGCAATGGGCGCCGGTCGATCCGGTGCTCAAGGACCCCGAATCCATTTACAAGTGAGCCCCATGTCCGACACCGATTCGCTGGCGCGTCTGGCCGCTGTGATCGAGAGTCGCAAGCCGGCCAACGGTGGCGACCCCGAGAAAAGCTACATTGCCCGCCTGCTGCACAAAGGGCCCGACGCCTTTCTGAAGAAGATCGGTGAAGAAGCCACCGAGGCGGTGATGGCCGCGAAAGACTGCGACCACGGCGGCGACGCGCAGAAACTGGTCAACGAAGTGGCCGATCTGTGGTTCCACTGCATGATCGCCCTGGCGCACTACGGCAAGGCGCCGGCCGATGTGGTGGCCGAGCTGGCACGGCGCGAAGGGCTGAGCGGCCTGGAAGAAAAAGCCCTGCGCAAGGCGCAGGCGCGCGAAGCGTCCGAGTAAACCCTTCCGCACAGGAGGTCAGCATGCGCAACGAATCCGACGTGGTCGACGTACAGGCCAAGAGCGACGAAAAGGCCGAATCGCTCAAGACCATCGGCTGGGTCAGTTACCTGCTGCACCTGATCGTGGCGGTCGCCGCGGTCGCGCCGGGCGCACAGGTTGGTATTGGCATCCTGCTGGTGGCCCTGGTCATCGATCTGGTCAAGAAGGATGACGCCGCGGGCACCTGGCAAGCCAGCCATTTTTCGTGGCGCATCCGATCGGTGATCTGGGCCGGCGTGTTGTACCTGGTCACCATTCCACTGTGGCTCCTGCTGATCCTGCCCGGCTGGATCGCCTGGGGCATCATCTCCCTCTGGTTCCTCTACCGCATCGTCAAGGGCATGGTCCGCATGAACGCCAGCCAGCCCATGCCCGACTGAACACACCGATATGAGCGCACACGACCCGAACTGCATCTTCTGCAAGATCATCGCTGGACAGATTCCGTCAAAAAAGGTGTACGAAGATGAAGACATCTTCGCTTTCCACGACATCCATCCTTGGGCTCCGGTGCATTTTCTGATGGTGCCCAAGCTGCACATACCGTCCTTGGCGCAGCTCACACCCGAACACGAACGGCTGATGGGTAAATTGGTGTTGCTAGCGCCCAGGCTGGCGGCGGAGCAGGGCTGCAATCCGTATCCCGATGGCGGATTCCGCATGGTGTGCAACACCGGCACGGAAGGCGGGCAGGAGGTGCACCACCTCCATGTCCACATCATGGGCGGGCCGAGGCCCTGGCTGCGAGGCTGAAGCTTGGCTTCCGGTTGACACCTTGGTGGGGCTTTGTGGCCAAGGGGGTTTGAACTCCCGCCCGGGCTTAGAATCCCAGCCACAGCGCACGGCGTTTTTCATTTTCACATTCGGAGCACCTCATGGGTTCATTTTCAATTTGGCACTGGCTGATCGTCTTGCTGATCGTGGTGATGGTGTTCGGCACCAAAAAGCTGAAAAACATCGGCTCTGACCTGGGTGGCGCGGTCAAAGGCTTCAAGGATGGCATCAAAGACGGTGGCGCCTCGGCCGCTGACGCCACGCCGGCTGCACCGGCCGGTCAAGTCACCCAGAACAGCACGGTCGACAAGAACGCCATCGACGTCGAAGCCAAGCAAAAGAGCTGACACCGTGAAGCCAGCGGCTGTTCGCACACCCGCTGCCACCCCTTGCCGGTTCGGCGGGCTTGCTCCCGCGCTTTCATGCCCTTCAGGACAGCCTTCACATGATTGATCTGGGCATCTCCAAACTCGCCCTGATCGGGGTGGTGGCGTTGATCGTCATCGGCCCCGAGAAACTGCCGCGCGTGGCCCGCACGGTGGGTGCCTTGCTGGGCAAGGCGCAGCGCTATGTCTCCGACGTGAAGGCCGAAGTCAGCCGCTCCATGGAGCTCGAAGAGCTCAAGAAAATGAAGGAGTCGGTGGAATCTGCAGCCCGTGACGTCGAGAGCTCGGTGCAGGCAGGTGCCAGCGATTTCGACAAGTCGTGGTCCGAGGCCACGGCCGGTCTTGACGGCGGCACTTCCACCGACAACAGTGCTTTGGAATCCATCGGTTCCGACCTGAACCCGGTGTACAAACACCCGCGCAAGAACTGGCGCCTCAAACAGGGTGCCATGCCGCAGTGGTACAAGGCCCGCTCCGGTGTGCGCACCCGCGCGCAGTCCGGCGCGGCCCGCGTGGCCCGCTACCGGCCACGTTCCTCTTCTGTACCCCGCTGATGTCCGATCCCAACAAATCCACCGACGAACTCGCCGGGTCTGAACAACCGTTCGTGCAGCACCTGATGGAGCTGCGCGACCGGCTCATGTACGGCCTGGCAGGGCTGGCCGCGTGCATGATTCTGCTGGCGATCTGGCCTGGCCCCAGCGGGTTGATCGACTTGATCGCGATTCCGATCCGGGCCCACATGCCCCCAGATGCCAAACTCATCGCGGTGGGTGTGTTTTCGCCGTTCTTCATCCCACTCAAGGTGCTGGCCATGGCCGCCCTGGTGTTGTCTCTGCCCTGGTGGATGTACCAGATCTGGGCTTTTGTGGCCCCCGGGCTCTACAGCCACGAAAAGCGCTTTGCCGTGCCGCTGATCCTGATGGGCAGCCTGCTGGCCTACATCGGCATCGCGTTTGTTCAGTTCTTCGTGCTGGACAAGATGTTCGGCTTCATCCAGCAATTCACCCCGGCCAGCGTGGCGGCCACGCCCGACATTGCCTCTTATGTCGAGGCCATCCTGTCCTTGTACCTGGCCTTCGGTCTGGCGTTTCAGGTGCCCATCGTGGTGGTGCTGCTGGTGAAAATGAACATGGTCACGGTGCAACAGCTCAAGGAATTCCGTGGCTATTTCATCGTGCTCGCTTTTGTCATTGCCGCAATCGTCACGCCGCCGGACGTGATCTCCCAACTGGCGCTGGCCATCCCCATGTGCCTGCTGTACGAGCTGGGTATCTGGGGTTCTCAGTGGTTCATCAAGCGCTCGGCACCACCGGCTGAGCCGGCCGAAGACCCCTCGGCCAACTGAAGGTTGGCGCCGGGCTGGACAGCCCCGACCAGACCGAACGGCGGGTCGTGCGCCCCGCGTGTATCAGCGTCGAGCCTGGGCCTTGGGCTGGGTGCGTTTGCCCGGCGTGACATCCACCTGGCTTTTGCCGTCTTTGCGCACCAGCGACAGCGTGGCCGGGGTGCCGGGTTTGAGAGCCGCCACCGCCGACAACAACTGGGCGACGTTGTTCACCTCGCGCCCGCCCACCGACGTGATCACATCGCCGGGCCGAATGCCCGCCTGAGCGGCTGGGCCGTTCTGCAGCACACCCGTGATGATCACCCCGGCGCCGGCTGTCAGGCCAAAACTTTCAGCCAGTTCGGGCGTCAGGTCCTGCGGCTCCACGCCGATCCAGCCCCGGGTCACCTGGCCATCCCGCACGATCGCTTCCAGCACGCTGCGCGCGGTGGACGTGGGGATGGCAAAGCCGATGCCCATGGAGCCGCCCGAGCGCGAGTAGATGGCGGTGTTGATGCCCATCAGGTGCCCATTGGTGTCGACCAGTGCGCCACCGGAGTTGCCCGGGTTGATGGCCGCGTCGGTCTGGATGAAGTTCTCAAACGTGTTGATGCCCAGTTGGGTGCGACCGAGCGCGCTGACGATGCCGCCGGTGACCGTCTGGCCCACGCCAAACGGATTGCCGATCGCCAGCACCGGGTCGCCAATCGACAGCGCTTCCGAGTTGCCCAGGGTGATCACGGGCAGTTCGGTGAGTTCGATCTTCAGGATGGCCAGATCGGTTTCCGGGTCGGTGCCGATCACCTTGGCCGCGCTGCGCCGACCGTCGTTGAGCACGACTTCGATCTGGTCGGCCTCTTCGATCACATGGTTGTTGGTCAGGATGTAGCCCGCCGGGCTGACGATGACGCCCGATCCCAGACCGGTTTGCGGCTGGGACCTTTCCTGATCGCCGAAAAAGAAGCGGAACCAGGGATCTTCGTTTTGCAGGGAGTTGTTCACCGCCTTGCTGGTGTTGATGCTCACCACCGCGGGTGACGCGGCCTTGGCCGCCGCGCTGAAGCCGCTGTTCGGACCGCCGCCCGGCGCGGGTGGTGCGCTGGATTCGAGCACAGGCACCACCATGGCCAGGTTGGGCGCACGGTTGAGCCATTCGGGCTTGAGTGTGGCCACTACGAAGTAGGCGGCCAGCAGCACCGTCACGGTTTGGGCAAAAAAGAGCCAGAGACGTTTCATGAGGGGGTCTGATCGGGCGGAATTGTGGGTGAAGCGCGGCCGGCCACAAGGGCTGCGCTGCACCGCATTGTCCCGCATATGGCTGCTGGGCTGCGGAGTTCAAGCCGCTTGATGCAGGTCAAGGCACAGAGCGTGTGAAGGGTTTGCAATGGTGACCCGTTCAATCCAGCAAGGAGCCCACCACATGAAAGCCCTGGCCGATCTCTTCTCAACCGATTACGGCCTGTTCAGCATCGCAGGCTTGCTCTTCATCGTGTTCATGGCGTTCTGGTTCTACCGGTTTTTCACACAAAAAATGGAACAGGCCGAACAAGAACAGCGCGCGAAGGGCTGACCGCGTTCGCCACTTTGCGGGGCTCTGGCAGGGGGCTGTCAGAATAGAAGGCCTTGCCGGTCGGCGCGGCGCGCGCCGTTCCGGTCAGACCCATTGACCGTGGCCTTTGCTCATGAATGCTCATTCTCCGGTGGTGTCCCGCAGCACATTGCTCGCGTCTCTGGACGGTTTGTTGCAGCCCACACAGTTCCGGGATTACGGCCCCAATGGACTGCAAGTCGAAGGTCGCCAGCAGATCCACAAGTTGGTGACCGGTGTCACCGCCAGCCTGGCCCTGATCGATGCCGCCATTGCCGAGGGAGCTGACGCCATCCTGGTTCACCATGGCCTGTTCTGGCGCGGCCAGGACGGACGCGTCACCGGCTGGATGAAGCAGCGGCTCGCGCGCTTGCTGGCGCACGACATCAACCTCTTTGCCTACCACCTGCCGCTCGATGCCCACGCCGAGCTGGGGAACAACGCACAACTCGCCCGGCGCCTCGGTGTGGCGTTGTTCGATGATGCCCGCGGGCGTTTCGGCGAACACTCGCTCGGCTTCATGGGTGAGCGTGCCCCCGCATCTGCCAGTGCACTGGCGGCCCATGTGCAGGCCGTGTTGGGCCGGACCGTAACACTGGTGGCCGAGCCCGATCGCCGGGTCCAGCGCGTCGCGCTGTGCACCGGTGGGGCGCAGGGTTACTTTGAAGCGGCCATCGCGGCCGGTGCTGATGTGTTCATCACCGGCGAGATTTCCGAACCCCAGGCGCACTATGCGCGCGAAAGCGGTGTCGCCTACATCGCCTGCGGGCACCATGCATCGGAGCGTTATGGCGCACCCGCGGTCGGTGCCCATATGGCTGAAAGCCTGGGCTTGGCCCATGTCTTCATCGACATCGACAACCCTGCCTGATGAGTCCGAACCCAAGCGCATCACCGTCGGTGGGTATCGGGCAGAACCTGCCGGTGATCCTGACCATGGGCGACCCGGCCGGCATCGGCCCGGAGATCATTGCACGGGCGATGCGGGAGCGGCCAGACTTGTTGCGGCAGGTCGTGGTGGCGGGCGACGTCGCCACGCTGCAGCGCGCCGTGGCCAACACGCCCGGAAATGCCTTGCCAGTGCTACCGATCGACGATTTGACGCTTTTCCCTCAGGTTCCTGCCGGGACCCTGGCGGTGGTGCAGGCGTGCAGTCTGCCGCTTCCGGTGGCCTTGGGGCGCGTGAGCGCTCTGGCAGGCCAGGCGGCGGCTGACTGCATCCGTTTTGCGGCACATGCCGCGCTGAATGGTCAGGCCCGGGCGGTGGTGACGGCTCCTATCCACAAGGAAGCCTTGGCAGCGGCCGGCGTGGCGCACCCCGGGCACACCGAGTTTTTGCAGGCGCTGGCGGCCGAACACCTGGGGCTGCCGGTGACCGATTTGCCGGTGCGCATGATGCTCAGCTGCCCAGGGTTGCGCACGGTGCTGGTGAGCATCCACGTGTCGCTTCGCCAGGCCTTGGACGCGGTGACCCGGGCCCAGGTACTCCAGTCCCTGCGCATCACACACGCCCACTTTCAGCGCTGTGGCATGCCCGCTGCACGCATCGCGGTGGCAGGCCTGAATCCGCATGCGGGCGAGGGTGGCCTGTTCGGA
>JALOSH010000053.1 GCA_025458545.1 Hydrogenophaga sp. | reverse complement strand
CATCGATGCGTCAAACAGCCACTGGTACAGCGGCGTGACCAGCAGCAAAGCACCCAGCTCGTACGACAGCGTCTGGATCACGCGTTCGCGCGCGCTGCGCAAAGGGATATCTTGAGCGTTCGACACCGGCACCTCCAGGGCCTTGTGGACATGCCTGGATGCTAGGAAGCGGCGCCGCGCAGCGCCATCCCTCGGCCAATGGAAACGGTCACCTATCCAGAGGATGGATGGGCCGTCAGGCCTGCCAGACCCCGAACCCGGCCGAACGCAGATCGATGCCGATCTCCACCTCGCGCTGCTGCGCGTCTTCATAGCGCATCGGGTTGAAGCCCTCGTACAGGTCCGGCAGCAGGCGCAGGCCGTACCTCGTCACGAAGCGGTTGGCCTGGATGCCGGCCATGTGTTTGTCAAAACGCAGGTCCGGGTCCAGCCCCGTCATACCCACGTACACGCAGGGCTTGCCCGCCACGTAGCCCGGGTTGCAGCGCCGGAAGGCCGGCTCCAGCAGCACGTCCGGGTGCAGCTCGATCACGTAAACGTGGTGGTGGGGGCGGCGGGCCATGCAGAAGCGGTTTACATCCCTGCCAGCGCTGCAGCCACCCGCTGCGCTGCCACTGTCAGATCCCTCACCAGCCGCTCGTCTACCTCCAGCAAGTCTTCGTGTTCGCCGAGGTTGCGAATGGCTTCGCGGTGCAAGGCAAGGGCTTGAGAGGGCAGCACGGGAGTGGGGAATGCGGGTGTAGGTAAGCGGTGATCTCAAGCCGCCATCAAGTGCATGTCAATGTGCAGCGACTCGTACGGGCACACCACGCCCCCGGCATCGGTGCGCTCGAGCAGGCCCAGCCCGGCCAGGGCCACCACGTCTTCGTGAACGCGCTTCACATCTCGCCCTACCAGACGGGCCAGCTCGCGCACCGACAGCTCGCCCTGCCTTGCGCGGTGCGTACCAGCGCCCAGCGCTTCTCGGTCAGCATGCCGAAAAAATGCCCCGGGCTCTCGAAATTCAGCACTTCGCCTTGGTAGGTGTCATTGCGCGCCGCCACAGCCGCCGCACGCAGGCCGGCTTGCCAATCGGGCTGCAGGGTGATGGTCAAAAAACGGGTGCTCATGTCGCTTACCTGGCTGCCTGAATGCGGGTGGCTTCAGTTGATGCGGTCTTGCCAATAGCTGGGCTTGCGATGTTGGTGGGCCACAGCCAGTATCAAAATTTCACCGGCCTCGACGGTGTAGACCACGCTGTATGGAAACCGCCGCAACCTGCAACGGCGAATCTCTGGCGTGAGTGGGTGCCAGCCTTCCGGGTGGCGCTGGATCAGCTGAATGCTGCGGAGTACTTCCACCAAGAAGCCATCGCCCAAGCCTGGAGCCTGGGCCGAATACCAGCTCATGGCTTCGTCCAGCTCGGCCTGGGCTGGCGCCAGCAGGCGGACGTTCATGCCGTTCTGGATTTGACTTGGTACTTCGCGATCACGTCAGACAAAGACGCCGCCTGAATCTCCCCACGGCGGTACGCAGCCAAACGAGATTCGGCTTCCTTCGCCCACATGGCGTCCAGCGTAGCGTCGGGCTCGTCCAGCGTGTCGAGCAGCTGGTCCACCAACGCCAGGCGCTCATCTGGCGGGAGCTGCATCGCCTGTTCGCTCAGTGACTTAGCGGTGATGGACATGGTTGAACCCTCCTGAATGACTGAAACCACATGCTACTGCAGAGCCACTTTGGCAAGTGTCGTCCGGGGGGGCGCTGCAGATTGCGGCATCATGCGCAACAGGGAAACAAAAAGACACAAGCCAGATGGCCACACCGATACCCGCGCTGGGAGCCTGCCTCTCGCGCATGACCAGCGGCGAGCAACGCCTTGCCGACTGGCCACAGCACAAGTTCGAACACCGGGCTACTCCGCCCCGGACCACACCACATCAAGCCAAGGAGCCTGCACGCCCACCAGGGTCTGGGCTGCTCCGTGATGGCGCTGGGCGCGGGTCGGTCAGCGGCTGATCCCGGGGAGTGGCGGACGGGGCGAATTCGGAGTGCGATTGCGGGCTTGAACAGGCAGCGGCGAGTGTTCGAACATCAATGGATATGGTTTCATCACAAAGGGGAAGTCAATTGAAGAAAGCAATGTCAAAAATCGCTCTGGCCGGATGTGTTCTGGCGGGCTGTGGCGCACAGGCACTGGCCGGCCAGGAAGTCCCTGTCGGGCGGGTGGATGTGCGCCTGCCGGGAGACGTATGGGAGGTTCATTTGGTGGACGCCCGAAAGAACACGCTTTCAGGCTACGGGCATACGCACCAGCAGGCCACCGAATACAAGGTGTTGGTTCGTCGTGGACCGGGACAGCTCCTGGATGCCATCTTGCTGGTCAGGGCAAACGCCTCGGGCATCGGAAGGTTCAATGGAGTCTCATACTCGGGCGCCGGATGTAAAGGCCCGGCGGGTGCCTATGCCGAGGGCGACAAGGCTGGTCCGGCGGCAAGGTCGTACCGGTGCCTGCAGGTTCTGGCGCCGGGCAGAAGCAGCGCGTTGACGGATTTCCCTGAAGACATTGCAGCTGTGCTGTCCAAGCTCGGGGTGCGTCTGCCACCCAGCATGTTCGTTGTTTCGGCTGAACAGTACGCGACCACGGGCGCGTTTGGTGTTGTCGTGGCCTATCTGCGGCCTTTGGCCAGTGCAACCGTTACCGACAAGGACCAAGGCATCCCCGACAACTTGCCCCCCGGGGTCACCGCAACCAGCGTCCAGTGGGGCAGGCAGTTGCAAGAAGCGGTCAAAGACAGCGTCTACAGCATCCGCGGCAAGCTCCCCGTTCCCGAAATGAAGTTTGTGGATGAAGCCAGGGAACCAGCGACGCTGCCTGCCGTGCCCAGCCCACCGGCGGTACCAGCCCGGGCACCGGCTCCGCCGCTCTCCAACCAAGGGTGACCATGGCGCCTGCAGAGCCCGCACCCATCGGCCCTGGCCGGCGGATGGCGTGGGCCACATGCCCGCCCCGGGCGAAGACGAGCGCGAAGAGGCCAGGCTGTTTTACGTGGGGGCTACGCAGCGGCTGATCATTGGGATGGATGGGGACGGCGGATTCGGCCGACGTCTGAGCGCCTGAGCAACTGCGGCGTCAAACCACCGGGTTGCTGATCTTTCCGGTTTTCCAACTCTGGGTGGGCAGCTTCAGGCCTTGTGCAGCCAGTTGCTTGCGGGCGTGCGCAGCAGCCTGCTTGAGCGCAACATCAATGCGGGCTTGTTCGCTCGGGGCCCGGGTCGACTTGTTGGTATTCACCGTGCGATGGACTGAAGCAGAAGCCATTTCTCAGGATCTTTCACAGATGTGCGGCGGGGAGTCCCGGTAGCGATGGTTTCAATGCGACCGCCTGCATTATCCAGCACCGACCAGCGATCAGACAGCGGCAAATACAGCTCAAACAGGTTGCTCAAACTGCGCTGGAAGCGGCGATGAATATCGTTTGTCGGAATGTTGTGCCCGCCTTGTTTCACACGCAGCGCCACCCGTTGAACCGCCAAATCGGAGGTGGGCAGCGTCAGGTAAAACAAGACCACCTGATAACCGCTGGCCTTGCAGTCGCGCAGGAACTTCGCGAAGCTGCGGCTCGACAGCGTGCTCTCGAACGCGAAGCTGCTGCCCGATTGCGCCAACTCGTGCAAGCGCCGCAGCATGATGCGCCCCGCCTCGAACGACACCGTCTCGGGTGCATACGCCGACAGCCCCACGGCGATCTGGTCGGCGTTCACAAACTCCAGCACGCCCAGAGCGCCCTTGAGCAAAAATGGCGCAGCGGTCGACTTGCCGGCACCGTTCGGGCCGGCAATGACCACCACGGTCGGTTTTCTGGGTGGGGCGCTCGCGTTCATGAGCGATGAGTCTACTGGCGTGTGCCGCCTCGGCAGGTTGCAGCCAGCGGCGCCGCCTGTTTGGTGCATCATCCGCCCAGGGAAACTAAAAGACACAAGCCAGATGGCCACTCTGATACCCGCTCTGGGCAGTTGCGTCTCACGCATGACCGCCGGCGAGCGCCGCACCGCCGAGCGGCTGGAAGACAAGCTCGACCCAGACTACCTGCTCTGGTACGACGTGGCCGTCGGCCCGCGCCACCAGCACCCGGACTTTGTCGTCATGCACCCGCGCCGGGGCATCCTGATTCTGGAGGTCAAGGACTTCCGGCTCTCCACCCTCATCCAGGCCAACAAACAGACCTGGGACATCCACGGCGACCACGGCCCCAAGACCATTCCCAACCCGCTGGAGCAGGCCCGCCAGTACGCGCACCAGGTGGTGAAAGCGCTGGAGCGCGACCCGCAGCTGGTGCAACCCGATGGCCGGCACCAGGGCAAGCTGGCCTTTCCGTGGAGCTACGGCGTGGTGCTGCCCAACATCACCCGCGCGCAGTTTGACAAAGCCGAACTCGCCCACGCCATCGAGCCACACCGCGTCATCTGCCAGGACGAGATGGGCGAACACGTCGACCCCGAGGCGCTGCAAAGCCGCCTGTGGGACATGTTCCCTTTCATGATGGGCGGCGTCATGTCTTTGCCGCAGATGGAGCGGGTGCGCTGGATCATGTTCCCCGAGGTGCGGGTGGCCGTTCCCGGCACGCTCAGCCTGTTTGACGACAGCGACGAAGCCGCCCAACTCCCCAGCATCATGCGCGTGATGGACATCCAGCAAGAGCAGCTGGCGCGCAGCCTGGGCGACGGGCACCGCGTCATCCACGGTGTGGCGGGCTCGGGCAAGACCATGCTGCTGGGCTACCGCGCCGAGCACCTGGCCAAGGCGCACACCGCGGCGAGCAAACCCATCCTCATCCTTTGCTACAACGAGCCGCTGGCCAAGCAGCTCGCCCGCGTGATGGACGCCAAAGGCATCGCCGACCGCGTGCACGCGGTGCACTTTCACAAATGGTGCCGCGACCAGCTGGTGGCCTTTGGGCAAGAGCTGCCCGCCAACAACCAGCCCGTGGGCCAGAAGATGGCCGACATGGTCCAGCGCGTCATCAGCGGTGTGGACCGCCGCCAGATCCCCAGCGGGCAATACCAGGCTGTGCTCATCGACGAAGGCCACGACTTCGCGCCCGAATGGCTCAAGCTCGTGACGCAGATGGTGGACCCCGCCACCAACAGCCTGCTCGTGCTGTACGACGACGCGCAGAGCATCTACGAGCGCAGCCGCAGCAAGCAGTTCAGCTTCAAGAGCGTGGGTATCCAGGCGCAGGGGCGCACCACCATCCTCAAGATCAACTACCGCAACACGCGGCAGATTCTGCAAACCGCCAGCCTCGTCGCCGCTGATCTGTTAACCGCCGAAGACAAAGACGAAGACGGCATTCCCATGCTCAAGCCCGTGAGCTGCGGGCGCGACGGCGAAGCGCCTCTCATCATTCGCCTGCCCAGCCTGCGGGCCGAAGCCACGCGCGTGGCCGAGCTACTGGGCGCCGCGCACCAGGAAGGCCACGCCTGGGGCGACATGGCCATCATTTGCCGGCATTACAGCGAGATGGACGAATGCGCCGGCGTGCTGCGCCAGCGCGGCCTGCCGCACCAGGTGCGCAAAGGCGCGGGCAGCTTCGACCCCGCCGCCGACACCATCAAGGTGCTGACCATGCACGCCAGCAAAGGGCTGGAGTTCCCGGTGGTGGCGCTGGTGGGCGCGGGCCACATGCCCGCGCCCGGCGAAGACGAGCGCGAAGAAGCCAAGCTGTTCTACGTGGGCGCCACGCGGGCGACGCAGCGGCTGGTGGTTGGGGCGAGTGGGGGCGGACGGTTTGCCAAACACTTTCATCCGTAGGTGTGCCGCAGAGTTGCTATCGTCTTGCAATCTGTATACCTTACGCATTTATCACTGAAGGATCGATATGGGATTACAGCGGAAGAAAGATTACGACTCATTTTTGAGCTTCACCGGGTGGCTCAGTATGTTGTTTTACGCTGGCCCTGCCGCAATTTTTACGATCCTGATGAATTACTTCGAAGGCGTTCGGAACATATAGTGCAGTTTCTACTTGTCTATTTGATTGCAGCTGTCGCGCACATTCTTGGAGAAGGGCTGATGGGAATAACTGTGCAGATGGCAGTCTCCACTGATAACCTAATGAATGCACAAGAAAAAGCAAAAGATAAAATCTGACGCAACTGCTCATTCTAAGAGCAAAAGGCAAGACCTGACCCCGATGCCTGGACCCTGATGCCTGACCCCATGCCCGATTCCCTGACCCCGATTCCCCTCGGGGTCAGCTCGTGTCTTTTGCCATATTTGGATGCAGTGAGGCAAAAGGCAAGACCTGATCCCAATGGTGCTGCGATGTCCTAGTTGGGAATCTTTCGTGGTTTGTCGTATTCCAACTCATTGCCTGCAATATTCAGCTTCAGTTTGGAGGCCGAACCCACAAGCGCTGAGGCCAGCTCATCGGCCGGATGCAGTACTTGTTTGGCTTGCTCATCTGCTTTTGACAAGAATAGATTTTTTGAGAGTTGGTTGAGTAAGTCATTTGGAACTACCTCGTCGGTTTCTTTTTTCCACTCTAAGGCGCTCTCTATAACCCAGTTGGCGCGATTAACGTCTATATGAAACTGCTGCAACTGCATTTCGCTAGAGGCGTGCATGTCTGCCCACCGCATCTCCCAACGGATGTAGTATAGAAGCGCACCGACGATGCCGATCGTTGCAAACGAAAGTCTAATCCAACCCCCTATGAGCTCAGACCAATAGGCGGAAGGGTCTTGGTTTGCTCCAGATTTCAACATCTCTTGCCAAACCAGTCGTGAGTCGCTCCAGCCTGCCAGAGCCAGTACGAAAAGGAGAAAGACTAAAACAATGAAAGCAACCTGGACTGGTAGGCGCTTTCTGCTGGTTCTGTCAGACACACCGAAATCGCTCACCCGGCTCTTCGCGTCTTCCAGCATCGCAAGCCTTATCGCCCGCCTAGCAGTCTTAGCATCGCTCTCGTCTGCACCCTTGATTCGTTCCACTAGAGCAGCTTCACGCTTTTGGATACGTTCCTTGAGATCCGCTTCTTTGGAGCGGAACTCGTCTTGAAGGCGGCCCTTTTCAATCAGTGTTTGCTCATCTAGCCACCTGCGCTGCTCGATGGCCTTCTCGGTTTGGGTGGCCAACATGGCACGCAAGTTGGCAAATGATGATTCGTACTGATTGAATAGAATTTCAAAAGCGTCGGGATTCCCCCTCACCTCAAGGTCTGCAAAGTTGGTGAAGTTGAACGCTTTGGCGATGGTCTCATCCAGCTTAAGTCGATCTTCCACAGGCCACGAATGGAAGTCTGGACCTTGATCAAAAAACAGATGCTCCCACTGTGGTGATGCCTGCTCTCTGTTTCTGTTGACATTCATTGTTGCGAATCGACTGATCACAAGAGAAACATGAGCGATGACCTGACCATCTTGGGCCACGATCCTTTTGAGTTGCTCCCCTGGGAAGTCATTCAGTTGCACGACCACGCTTGAGTTCGTTAGCGTCTGGACCGTGATAATGGATATGTCAAACTGCTCGGCGACCTCGCGAAATGCGCCCAACAAGGCTTTGTCGCCAATTCTAGGTATACGGCGTTCATAAAAGCGACTCATACTTTCTCCCCGGAAAAATTTAATGACCGCCTGATTTTGACATTAAAGTCACGTAAAAGAGAAATCAGACGATCAGACTGAGAGCGGTCTCATTACTAGGGGGTTACTTTCCCCAACTATCCTTCAACCCCGTCACCCGATTGAACACCGGCTTGTCTCCAACCACGTGATCCACCCGATCCGCCACAAAGTACCCAAACCGCTCGAACTGGAACTTCTGATCCGGCTTCGCGGCGGCCAGTGAGGGCTCCACGTAGGCTGTCACCACTTTCAGGCTGTCGGGGTTCAGGGCTTCGATGAAGTCTTTGCCGCCGGCGTCGGGGTTGGGGTCGCTGAACAGGCGGTCGTACAGGCGCACTTCGGCTTGCACGCCATCGGCGGCGCCCACCCAGGTGATGGCGGCTTTGGCTTTCACGCTGTCGGCGCCGGGGGTTGCTCGGGTGTCGCTGTTCATGGTGCTGGTGCTGGTTTCAGTGGTCGGTAGCCTGGGCACGGTCGGCTTGCCGCGCCATTTGCCCCAGTCGCACGAAGTGCGAGCACTGTTCCACCCATTGCAGGCGTTGCAGCGGTGTCAGTTGTGCAAAAGCACGCAGGCGTTCGTCGCTGACAAAGTAGGTGCGCTGGTCGCGCTGGCTTTGTGGAGCGGGAGTCTGGGTGGGCGTCATGGCTTTTGGAGGCGTTGGAGGTGCTCAATGTCGGCCAGATCGATGGGGCGCCCCGCACTTTGCTTGAGCGCTATCAGGTCGTCAATGCACGCCAGGGGCACCTGCACGCCCGCGATGTCGAGGCGCTGCGCCCGTTGCACCATGTCTTGTGGGTTCACCGGCGGGAACAGCAGCACATCGAGCGTCACGCCAGCCAGCTGGTCGCTGCGCAGCGCAAAGGCTTGCAGGTGGCGTTCGGTGTGCCAGAGTTTGAGTGTTTCAATGTCTTCCAGCGCGCTCAGCGGCACCGGCAACATGGGCTGCAGCTTGAGATCTCTGGCGGCGGCCGTCAGGCGGGCCAGGTTGTCAGGTGACACTACGACGCAGACGTCCACGTCCATGGTGTTGCGCTCGACCCCGTGCAGCGCAACCGCGAGGCCGCCGATCAGCACGTAGCCGACCTGATGGCGGTTCAGTGCGGCGAAGAGGTCGAGGTAGAACATGCGTCACTTGCCCCAAGAATCCCTCAACCCCGTCACCCGGTTGAACACCGGCTTGCTGCCCGCCACGTGGTCCACCCGGTCCGCCACAAAGTATCCAAACCGCTCAAACTGGAACTTCTGATCTGTCTTGGCGGCGGCCAGTGAGGGCTCCACGTAGGCGGTGACCACCTTCAGGCTGTTGGGGTTCAGGGCTTCGATGAAGTCTTTGCCGCCGGCGTCGGGGTTGGGGTCGCTGAACAGGCGGTCGTACAGGCGCACTTCGGCCTGCACGCCATCGGCCGCGCCCACCCAGGTGATGGCGGCTTTGGCCTTGACGCTGTCGGCGCCGGGGGTGCCGCTCTTGGTACCGGGGATCACTTTGGCGTGCACCTCAAGCACGGTGCCGCTCGCGTCTTTGGCGCAGCCGGTGCATTCGATGACGTAGCCGCCTTTGAGGCGCACCACGTTGCCAGGGAACAGGCGCTTGTAGCCCTTGGGCGGCACTTCTTCAAAGTCTTCGCGTTCGATCCATACCTCTTTGCCGATCTTGAACACGCGGTCGGGCGGGGGTGTTTGCCCTTCCGGCACGGCGCTGTGGGGCAGGGCGGGCTGGGTGCAGTCTTCGGTGTAGCTGTCGCTGCCAAAGGCCTCGGCCCAGTTGGTGAGCACCAACTTGACGGGGTCGAGCACGGCCATGCCGCGATGGGCCTTGTTTTCCAGGTCTTCGCGCAGGCAGCCGTCGAGCGTGCTGTAGTCGATCCAGGAATCGCTCTTGGTGACGCCGATGCGTTCGGCAAACAGCTGGATGGCTTCGGGCGTGTAGCCGCGGCGGCGCAGGCCGACGATGGTGGGCATGCGCGGGTCGTCCCA
>JALOSH010000431.1 GCA_025458545.1 Hydrogenophaga sp. | reverse complement strand
GTGTCGCGGCGCGACAGCAGCAGGTTGTGCGCCAGCGACAGGGTGGGCACCGCGCCGCGACCCAAGCGCTCTTCGGGCACGAAGTGCAGGCCGAGCGCGCGGCGGCTGCCCGGGTCCATGCGCGAAGCGTCTTGCCCCAGCACGCGAACGCTACCGACAGGGGCGCGCGGGTCTTCGCCCGACAGGGCGGGCAGCAGTTCGCTTTGCCCGTTGCCCGACACACCCGCAATGCCCACCACCTCGCCCGACCGCACCGACAGCGCGATGTCCACCAGACCGGTGCCGAACGGGTCCTGGCTGGCCAGGCTCAAGGCCTGCACCTGCAACACCGCCGCGCCCGGGTTGAACGCCCGCGACACCAGCGCCTTGGGCTCGGCCCCGATCATCAGGCGCGAGAGCGATGCGTTGCTCTCGTTCTGCGGGTTGCACACCCCGGTGACCACGCCACCGCGCAGCACGGTGCAGGCGGTGCAGAGCTCGCGGATTTCGTGCAGCTTGTGGCTGATGTAGAGGATGGAGCAACCCTCGGCCGCCAGCTTCTTGAGCACCACGAACAGCTTTTCCACCGCCTGCGGCGTGAGCACCGAGGTGGGCTCGTCCAGGATCAGCAGCTGCGGGCTGGTGAGCAGCGCGCGGATGATTTCCACCCGCTGCATCTCGCCCACGCTCAGGGTGTGCACCGGCCGCTGGGGGTCGATGTCCAGCCCGTACTGGGCGGCGGTGGCGTCGATGCTGGCCGTGACTTCGTTGAGGGTGAGCGACTTGTCCAGCCCCAGCCAGACGTTTTCGGCCACGGTGATGGTATCGAACAGGCTGAAATGCTGGAACACCATGCTGATGCCCAGCGCCCGCGCCTCCTGCGGGTTGCGGATGTGCACCGGCTGCCCGTTGAACATGACCGCGCCCTCGTCGGGCCTGACCGAGCCGTAGATGATTTTCATCAGCGTGGACTTGCCGGCGCCGTTTTCGCCCAGCACGGCGTGGATCTCGCCCGGCGCAACCGACAGCGAAACGTTGCTGTTGGCCACCACACCGGGGTAGCGTTTGGTGATGCCGGTCAGCTGAAGTCGGGGGGTCGTCAAAGCGATTCCTTCTTACATGGGATGTCGGTGTTCAGGCCGCAGCGGCCTCGGTTTCCGGCCGGCGCAAAGACGCCGCCACCGCCTTGATCTGCTCGCGCAGCCAGCGCCCGGCGCTCGATGCGTGGGTTCGCTCATGCCAGAGCTGGTAGTACATCATGCGCGGGAACACCACCGGGCACGGCAGCACCTGGACCGGCAGCACGCTGGTAAAGCGCTCGGCGTACTGGCGGCCGGTGGTCAGCACCAGCAGGCTGCCGGCCACCATGGCCGGGATCAGGCCGAAATGCGGGCAACGCGCCACGATGTTGCGCACCAGTTCCTGGCTGGCCAGGTGCTCGTCCACAAAGCCGCGCGCACCCGGGTGGGTGGGCGTGGGCGCGATGTGCTCGGCGGCCAGCCAGGCCTGCACGTCCCAGCCACGCCGGACGGCCGGGTGATGGTGGGCCACCAGGCTCACCACCTCGTCGCCAAACAAACGGCCCAGGTGCAGCTCTTGCGGCGGCCTGGACCAGTTGCCGATCACCACATCCACCTGGCCCTGCGCCAGGTGGGCGCGGTAGTCGGCATCGGCCGACAGCGGGTGGATGTCGATGCCGCAGTTCGGCGCCAGGGCCTTGATCTGGGTCACCAGCTGCGGCAGGAACAAAGGGTCCAGGTAATCGCTGGCCGCCAGGCTGAAAGTCTGGCGGGCGGTGGCCGGGTCAAACGCCCGGGCGTCGGAAAACAGCATTTCGGCGCTGCGCAAAATCTCGGCCGCCGGTTCGACCATGCGCAAACCGGCGACGGTGGGCACCATGCTGGCGCCCGAACGCACCAAAAGAGGGTCTCCCGCCAGTTCGCGCAGGCGCTTGAGCGACGCGCTGACCGCCGGCTGGTGCATGCCCAGCCGCAACGCAGCCCGCGACACGCTGCGCTCGGTCAGCACCGTGTGCAAGACGCGAATCAGGTGCAGGTCAATCTTGTCGAACATGGACACGTATTTCATACCCGGGGCTCATGCGTGCGGATGGGGGTTCCGGCATTTTCTCCATATGGCTGAGCATATGTTGTGCCACGGTCGTGGGCGCTATGCTGTTTTGCATGAATCCAAAAAACCCCGGGCAAACCCTGATGTTTCTGCGCCGCGGCCAGCCGGTCGCGCTGGCCGGCGTGGCCCCCGACCGCACCCTGCTGGACGTGTTGCGCGAAGACCTGCACCTGACCGCCACCAAAGAAGGCTGCGGCGAGGGTGACTGCGGCGCCTGCACCGTAGTGCTGGGCGAGGCGGTGGGTGGCCAGCTCCGCTACAAGGCGGTCAACAGCTGTATCCGGCTCGCCCATTCGGTCAACGGCATGGCGGTGTTCACCGCGGAAGACATCGCTTCTAAGTCCGGCGAACTGCATCCCGCGCAAGAAGCCATGGTGCAGTGCCACGGTTCGCAATGTGGCTTCTG
>JALOSH010000430.1 GCA_025458545.1 Hydrogenophaga sp. | reverse complement strand
GGCGAGGTCGAGTCCAGCCTGCGCAAGGTGGACGGGCTGATCAACGAGATCAACCGCAAGTGGCCGTTCAAGCGCGAGACGGAGATCAAGTTGCCATGACAAGAGCCACCCCCGCGTCGACTTCGTCGCCACCCCCTCCAGGGGGCAACACCAGCGGCCCGGCAAAGCCGGTTCCGCGGTGTTCTTGGAAGCAGTCCACCGTGGCTGCTTTATTTGTGATGCTGTTGTCTGCCTGTGGCAACACCCCGCCCGCGCCCGGGTGGCAGATGAACGCCAAGAGCAGTGCCGAGCGGGCGACGCAAGCCTGGCTCACGGGCGACACCCGCGTGGAGGCTGCGGAGTTTGCGCGGGCGCGCAGCGAGGTGGCGAGCACCGGCCAGCCCGCGCTGCTGGCCCGCGTGGAGCTGCTGGCTTGCGCTGCGCGGGTGGCGGCGCTCGATCTTGGGCCTTGCGCGCGGTTTGATGCGCTGGCGGCCGATGCGCCCGCTGCCGAACAGGCCTACGCGCGCTACCTCGCCGGTCGGTCCACCTCGGCCGATGCGGCGCTGTTGCCCGAGCAACACCGTTCACTCGCGGGCGGATCGGCCGCGCCCGAGGCCGCCATCGCGGCCATTGCAGACCCCCTCTCGCGTCTGGTGGCCGCAGGCGCGCTGTTCCAGCGTGGCCAGGCCTCACCCGGCGTCATCGCGCAGGCGGTCGATACCGCCTCGGCCCAGGGCTGGCGCCGAGCGCTGCTCGCCTGGCTGAAGGTGCAGCAGGCGCGGGCGCAGGCGGGTGGTGCAGCCGATGAAGTGGCGCGGATTCAGCGCCGCATCGATCTGGTGGATCGAGTGCCGAACTAGGGTCTCAAGCGGTTCGATGGCCCCCCGGAGCTGGGCCTTCAGCCCATGAACGGTCCCATACGGGGCAGCCGTGGAACCGGCTTTGCCGGGCCACAGGGTGCGTCCCCCTCCCAGCCGTAGGCGCCAGTGAGGGGGAGGCCGCGCAGCGGCGCAGGGGGTGTTTCCGTTCAGCCTCCCTGCAGCCCCAGCGCAAACGGCAGGCTCACCATCCCCAGCAGGGTGGACAAGGTCACCAGAGCGGCCACATACGGCCCGTTGTAGCCCATGCGCGCGGCCAGCACGTAGCAAGTTGACGCGGTGGGCACGGCCGAGAACATCAGCAGCACGGCGGTCTGTGTCGCGTCCAGGCCGAACAGGCGCGCCAGCCCGAAGGCCATGAGCGGCATGGCCAGGTGTTTCACCGCCAGCACCGACACGCCCAGGCTCTTGGCCAGGTGCAGGCTGCCCAGCTGCATGCCCGCGCCAGCGGCCATCAGCCCCAGCGGCAAGGACGACTGGCCGATGCGGCTCACCGTGGGCTCCAGCCACTCGGGCACCGAAAACCCCAGCAGGTTGGCCATCAGCCCACCCAAGGTGGCCAGGATCAGCGGGTTGCGCACGAGCTCGCGCACAAAGCCCTTGCCCGCCTGGTGTGCCATGGGCCAGACGGCGGCCACGTTGAACAGCGGCACGCACACGCCGATGATCACCGCGATCAGCTGCAGACCCTGCGGGCCGGCCACCTTGCTCGCCAGCGCCAGCGCAATGAAGGAGTTGAAACGGAAACCCACCTGCGCACTGGCAGCGTGCAGCCGAACGTCCACCCGGCGGCCCAGCCAGGGCCAGTGCGGCAGCGAATACGCCAGCGCGATGCCACACAGTCCCAGCGTGAAGGCCGCGCCCATGAGGCTGGAGGTGGCGCCCAGGTCCAGCGGGCTTTTCACGATGGAGTGGAACAGCAGGACCGGGAACAGGAAGAAATAGACCAGGCCCTCGATCGGCTCCCAGACCTTGCGGTTCAGCGCGGTGAAGCGGCACAGCAGGTAGCCGATGAGGATCAGCGAGAAGTCGGGAAACAGCAGTTGCGCGTAGTTCACCCACACGAGGATAGCGCCCGTCGGGGGGCTGGTCTGGGGGTTTGTACTTATGTAGTGTCCCCATGGTCACAGCGCTTGCCGCTGTCTACAGTCTGCCCATGGCCATTGGCCTGCGGGGTGGGGGTAACATGCCCTTGCTATCGTTTTTGCATCTTCAACTTCCCAAGGAGTCAGCGATATGGTTT
The DNA here is from genome assembly GCA_025458545.1 of Hydrogenophaga sp. The sequence continues at coordinate 419 of JALOSH010000430.1, read as the reverse complement.
CACGTCGTCAGTTGGTTGCCGGTGGTCTGGTCACCGCTTCTGTGCTCGCCGCCGGGGGCGCCTGGGCCCAGGCCTACCCGAGCAAGGTGATTCGCCTGCAGGTGCCGTTTGCACCGGGCGGCACGACGGACATCATCGCCCGTGTCATGTCCGAGCCGCTGGGCAAGGCCCTGGGCCAGAGCGTGGTGGTGGAAAACCGTGCCGGTGGTGGCGGTGTGGTGGGCGCGACCGAGCTGGCGCGTGCCGTGCCCGATGGGCACATCTTGGGCATGGCCACGGTGTCCACCACGGCCGCCAACCCGGCGATCAACCCCAAGATTCCGTACGACACGCTGAACGATTTCACGCCCATCACCAACATCGCGGCCACGCCCAATGTGATCGCGGTGCACCCCAGCTTTCCGGCCAAGGATTACAAG
>JALOSH010000052.1 GCA_025458545.1 Hydrogenophaga sp. | reverse complement strand
CCGCTTTGAGGCGCCCGCCAAGGTGTCCACCATCGACGGCGTGCGCGTCGACTGGCCCGATGGATTTGGCCTGATCCGCGCCTCCAACACCACGCCGGTGCTGGTGCTGCGCTTCGAAGGTCATACACCCGAAGCGCTGCACCGCATCGAAGGCGAGATGCTGGCCCTGCTGAAGCAGGCCAAGGCGGATGCGGTGGTGGGCATGGCGGCACATTGATCGCTATGCACGACCCTCTTCAACTGGTGACGGTGGTGCTGGTGACTTACCAGAGTGCCCACTGTCTGGACAGCCTGCGTGGCTTGCTCGACCATTGTCCGCACGTGATGGTTTCGGACAATGGCAGCTCCGATCAGACGCCTGCGCGTGCCCGGACCCAGTGGTCGCAAGCCCTGGTGCTGGAGCACGGGCGCAACCTCGGCTTCGGGGCGGCCAACAACCGCGCGCTGGCTGAGGTGAAAACGCCCTTGGCCTTCTTGCTCAACCCCGACTGCGAGATCACACCGGGTGGATTGCGCGAGCTGGTGCGTGCGGCACAAGACATGCCAGAGGCGGCCATGCTGGCGCCACAGCTGTGCGATGGACAGGGGCAGCCCGACGTGAACTACCGCTGGCCCGGTGTCGTGTGGCGATCCCGGGGTCCCGGTGCTGAGGGCCCGACTTGTGTGGGGTTTGTGGTCGGGGCTGCCATGCTGCTTCGCCTGGATCGTTTCGCGGACGTCGGCTTTTTCGACGAGCGTTTCTTTCTGTATTACGAAGACGATGACCTGTGCCTGCGACTGTTTCAGCACAAGCTGCCAATGGTCGTCGTGCCGGCTGTGCAGGCCGTTCATCGCTCCCGCGGCTCGGTCAAGGGAGACCAGCCCTGGAGAAGCGAATACCTGCGGGGCTATCACCATGCCCAATCGAAGTTGATCTACACCGCCAAACACCGATCCATCAGCCAGGCAAAGTGGCAGCGCTGGAAGGTACTGCTGGGCACCTCGGTAGCTTTGCCGTTGCGGGTGATCGCATGGTCTCCCCGCCTGCTGGCACGCATGTGGGGCCGCTGGATGGGCCTGTGGAAATGGAGTTCCCGTGGCTGAGCCGCTGGCCATCGCGGTGTCGCCACCGACGCTCGGGGTGGTTGTACTGACGTTCAATGAAGCGCCTCGGATCGAGGCCTGCTTGCGCAGTGCGGCGTTTGCAAGTCAGATTGTGGTGGTTGACAGCGGCAGCACGGACGGCACTGCTGAACTCGCCCAATCACTGGGCGCGCAGGTGCAGATTTACGCGGACTGGCAGGGCTTTGGCGTCCAGCGAACACGCGCAATTGGCCACCTGAGAACGGACTATGTGTTTTTCCTGGACGCCGATGAGGAGATTTCATCCGAGCTGCAAGCCGAGATATCAAAGTCGGTGAGCTCTGGGGCACTGAGCCGCATGAAGCCGCGTGGTGGTATTCAGCGGCTGTTCCGCCGCGAGACGCTCCTCGGATTCGAGGGTGTGGTGCACGAAGCACCCCAACTCCTTCACGCCGTGCCGATTCGGCGCTTTCGCCATCGTCTGTTGCATCACTCGCGTTCAACGGTGTATGGCAGCCTGCGCAAGCTGGCTCAGTATGTGCAGCTGGGTGCGACCAAACGCAGGACGCAAGGCAAGAAGGGCGGGGTGTTGCGGGGGCTTTTGATGGGGAGCGTCGTTTTCCTGCGGGTGTACGTTTTCCAGCGCGCTGTCCTTTGTGGCGGCCCTGGCTTCCTTTACAGCCTTTTCATCGCGCTAGAGACCTTCTTCCGGTACGCAGCCGTACAGTACGACGTCTCTTCGCCGTATGAATTCATGCAGCGTTAGCGCAAACGCATGCTCAGTTTGAACCGGTGGAAGGCCAACCTGTCTCGCCATCGGAGACTGAGTTGCGGTCTGGACAGGTCTCGGTTGCTCAGCGCTGGCTGGATCAGATGCCGATCGAACAGCTCCATCACCATCTTCCGGTTGTACAGCGCAGAGTATCGGTCCCAGGACTGGTGCTTCAGTGCTGCGGGTTCCAGCCGTTTGATGATGTCGACGAGAGACCGCGCATCGTTGTAATAGAAGCCCGTGTCGCCCAGCACATCGATGTGATGACGATGTTTGCTGCGGGCATAAGTGATCACTGGCTTGTTGCGGATCGAAAATTCGCCGCAGGCAAGGCCAAAGGATTCGCCCTGAAGGCGCGCGTGCAGCATGGCGTCGCAGGTGTTGATGAAGCGGGTCTTGTATTCCATGTCACTGCTGCCTGGCAGGAACAGAGCCCGTGGATGGTCGACGAAGCGCCCGATGTTCAAGAAGACGAACCAGGTATCTGGCGCGGTCGCCAGTGTTTCTTGAACGGCCTCGATGGCAGCGGGCACATCGAAGCTGTCTTTGCCGCCGTGGCAGCCGAGCACCTTGGCATGCTTCGGTATGCCCAGTTCTTCCCGCAGATCGCCATTGACTTCAGGCAGTTCAACGATGTGAGGCACGCTCGGAATCCTGCCGCTGGCGCAATGCCGACTGAGCCACTCTGAAATGAAGGCGAACGAAGCGCCGTGGACTTGACTTGGACTTGTCGGGAAGACGGCGTGCACCATGGTGGGCACGGTGCTTGACCAAAGACCATCGTTCTTGCCTGCTTTGATGGCGTACAACAAATCCGCCTGGTGGTAGCTGAGCAGTGCGTCAAGCTCGCTGGGGTGGCGGTAGCCCACAACGTCGAAACGCGCCCTGAACTTATCCATTGCTTCGGCGCTGTTGTGCGGGCTGCTGGCGTTGTAGACGATCAAACTGCGGTGGTTGAGCAATGTCTCGCTGTTCAGTGCGTAGTCGTACAGGGCGACCTCTGTACCCCGAATCGAGAGTTGGTTGGAATGGAAAGCAATGGTGAGCGAGGTCATGGGTGTCGGTCTCGTCGCGCTTGCATGCTGGCCATGGCCAGAGCACTGATGAGGATCAGGAAATGGCTTTCGGTGGACAACCACAGCGAGCTGTGGGTCATGCAGGCGGCACACATCACGCCCACCAACGCCATTCCCAACGCCCGGCGCTGGGGGTCCTGTTGCCAGGATGAGCGAACGAGTGCGGCTATGAACCACAGGAACAGCCCCAACCCGATCGCTCCTTGCTCAAATAGAAAAAATGAGAACTGGTTGTGCGGGTGGGGACAAACCACGGCGCAGTACCCCGGGTCCTTGAAGTGATTGGCGGCGAGCACCGGATAGGAGGCGGTTCCGTGTCCCGCCATCAGTGCATCTGGCGCGCTGTCCAGCACAAACAGGGCCATCTGCACCCGAGCGCCGACGGAGGTGACCTGCTCCAGGTTGGAGCTGGTCGCTTCTCGAAATGCCACCGCACTCCGCTCCTGCAAAGCCGGAGACGCAGCGAAGACCACGGCCAGCACGGTCAGCACTCCGGCCAGGGCGCCAATGGCCATTCGTCCCCAGGCAAGGTACCCCGTGCGCCCCAGCGAAAGAAAGAGGATGCTGATCGATGCCAGGGTCCAGCCGATCCACCCGGCCCAGGCCCATTTTTCAGGACGCATCTTCAGGGCGAGGTAGGCGCACATAGCCGCGAAGAAAGACATCATGATGCCCTGGGAGATGTAGTCCTTGACGACGGTGTGATCGGTCCCGAAACCCTGGTTCCGGGTGCGCGTGAACGGAAAATCGAACCAGACGTTGAGCCAGGTCACGCACAGCGTCAGCAGCATCGCCACACCGAATGCGTTCCAGCTGCGTCGGCGCACGGTGGCATCTTGAAGCAACGCCACCATGACGGGGATCAGCGCGAATTTCAAGTACTTCTGGATGAAGCCGCCCATCGCACCCCGGTCCGCCGGTGACCAGGCCATGGCGATCACGATCCAGGCAAAAAGCGCCAGCGCAGGCATCACCAAGGGGTTTCGCATCGCCTGGCCCAGGGCGGCGCGTGCTGCCTGGTGGCCCATCGCCGACATCCACAGCAGCAATGTCAGCACCAACGACAGATTCGCCAGGGCGACCGAGATCGGAAAAGCGAAAAACGCCAGAACCAGGGACAGCTGGGCACCGATGTACAAGCGGTGTGAGAGTGTCATGAAGGAAGGGTCACCAAGTGGCTTGCCTCGTAGCCGTTTAAGAGATGTTGCCAGTCGTTTTCAGACCAGTGAAACGGCGATTGACGCATCACCTCTTTGCGAAGGGAACGCAGCAAACGGGCCAGGTTGCTGGCTTTCCAGGCTTGTCCGCTCCGAATGAGGCATTTGTCGAAATCCACGATCCATGCATGCCCTTGGTTGTCCAGTAGCAGATTGTGGGCGTTTAGGTCGGCGTGAAAAACCTGACGCTCATGAAGTTGTCGGATGGCTAGACCGATGCGTTGCCACTCGGCGTTTGTCAGCGCTGCATTTTGGAGTCGCTGGACGAGGTTGCTGGTGCCGGGTAACAGCGCCACCATGATGTCGACGCTCTGCCACAGACCGTGCCGCTGCGCGTGGGCCGCAGCGGGTGAGGGCACCGGCAGGTTCCAGGCCCGCATCCGGCGCAGCAGCAAAAACTCCCGCATGGCCCGGCTGTTGCGCGCCTCAGTGCCCCAGAAGCGGTCCTCACTGATGCGCGCCATCAGTCCGCCGCGCCGGTAGTGGCGCACCACCACGGAGGTGGGGCCGCGCTGCACGACGTGCACCTGGCCGCGACCGCTGCCGGTGGCCATCGGCTCAGCGCCATGCGGCAGGTTCACCGGATTGAAATCGTCCGCTGGGGGTGAGCTGAGCAGCGCAGGGTCGCTCCAGACCTGGCTCTGGTCCACGCGTGCGACCACGATACGTCCCAGGCTGCGTGGTTTCAAGGGAGCCCACAGCACAGACAGCGCTTGCAGCGTCCGGTCGGTGGCGCCTTGTTGCTGCCTCAGCCAATCCACTCCCCTTGCCCCCATCTCGCGCCAGGGTCCCATCTCAAGGCAAGCCTGCTCCATGGCGGTGACCAAGTCTTCGGCCGATGCTACGCGCTGACCCGCCGCCGCCGCGTCGATCTGCTGATAGAGCTGTTCGAAGTTGTGAGTGTGGGGACCGTAGAACACCGGTTTTCCGTGCGCCATGGCTTCCAGCGGATTGTGTCCACCGACCGGCGCCAGACTGCCGCCGATAAAGCACAATTCGGCTTGGCCGTACCAGTGCGGGAGATGGCCCATGGTGTCACCCAGCCAGACAGCGGTCTCTGGTGAGGGGCGTTCACCGCTGCCGTGGCGAACGAAGGCGAGTCCGCGTTGTTTCAGCTTGCTGGCCACGGCGTCAAAGCGCTGCGGATGGCGCGGGACCAGCACCAGCAGCACCCGCGGGAAACGACTCGCCAACGCAGGCCAGAGGGTCAGCAGCGCGTCTTCTTCGGCGTCGTGGGTGCTGCCCGCCACCACCACGAACCTGCCTTGCAGTGCTGGTTCTGTCCGAAGGGGAGCGGGATTGCTGGGCAAATCGAACTTGAGGTTGCCGGTGCACAGACCCTTGCCCTGGGGTACGCCCAACGACAGGTACCGTTCCAGGCTCTGGGCTTCGGCTGCGGCGACCAGCGACAAGTGCCGCCAGACCGGTTGGAACACAGACCGGAAGCGGGCATAGGTGTTGGCCGAGCGCTCCGACAGCCGGGCATTCACCAGGGCGACGGGAATGCAGCGCAGCCGGCACTGCCGCATCAATTCGGGCCAGATCTCCCGCTCCATGAGCACCACCAGGCTGGGCTGCAGGCGGTCCAGGAACCGCGCCGTGGCCCCGGGTGTGTCCAGCGGCAGGAAGACGTGACGAATCCGGTCACCCCATGCGCTCTGCAAAGCCTGGGCGCCAGTGGGTGTGATGGTGCTGACGGTCAATGCGTGGGCGGGCCAGTCCTGCAGGAGGCCTTTCAGCAGGGACTGGGCAGCCTGGACCTCCCCCACCGACGCCGCGTGCAACAGAATGCCTGCATTGGCCTCCGGCGGCAGCTCGTGGAAGCCCAGTCTCTCGCTCAATCGAGCGGCGTACGCTGGTTCCTTGCGGGAACGCCACCAGAACCATCCGATGGCCACAGGGGTCAGCAACCGCGTCAGGAGCCGGTAGACCCCTTGAGCGAGGTTCAACGCCAGTGCTCCGCTACCCATTTGGTCGGAAGGACCCGCCGATACCACTTCCCGCTGATGCCAGCGATCACGTCGGGCGGGTTGGGCTTGCCGTGAAAAATGATGATGCGGGCGCCAGCCGGGATGGTGGGCACTTTGAACCAACCCATGATCCCCGGCTGCATGCAATGGCGTTTGAAGCTGCGGCACCAGGCCTCGGGCCAGTAGCGCAACTTGCCTTGCCGTGCCAGGTACTGAGTGATGAACTCCTGCTCGTTGCGCACCGGCGCGATCGATGCGGGGTAGTCTGCCTTCAGGTGCTCCAGCGCATCGGCGTGGGCCCCGATGGTGTAAAGATAACACGAGGTGTTGCCGGTGGCATCCTGCTTGTCCCATTCCTTGATGACGATGAACTCGCCTTCCTGCTCAAAGAACGGATCGAGACTGTCCAGGATGACGATGTCCAGGTCCAGAAACAGGGTGCGGCCCGTGAGGTCGTATAGCGGATCGGCGAAGCTCGTCAGCTTGAGCCAGCCGTGTCCGAATGTCCAAGGTTTGCGCTGGTCGAATTCGTCGAATCCGACCATGGGAATGGGCTTGATCTCGATGCCCGCATCAATACCTGCGTTGTCGTCGGTCAAGCACACAAAGCGAAACGGTCGCCGCAGATGTCGCTGGACCATGCTGTGCAGCTTGTTGACGTACTCGGGGCCGTATTTTTTGCCCCACTTGATGCACAACACGTTGACCGGTTGCATGGATGTCCTTTTATTGACGCAGCTTGAGCAGCCTTCTTTGCCCTCTTGCAGCCGCGTGCGCGGGGCGGTGCCCTGCAGTTTATCGCACCCATCTTGGCCTGCGGGGCGCGTTCTTGGCTGGCCAGCCAGGGTCGTCCCTCCGGTTGCCGCCCGGGGCATGCTGAGACGTCAGGCTGCGCCTGCCACAATCGAAGTATTTGGTTTCTCGAACAGATCAGCTCTTGAGCAACAACCCCATGCCGCCGCACAAGGGTAGCACTTCCACCCGGGAGACCTACCTCCGGCTCCTGTCCATGACCAAGCGGCATTGGCCGCTGTACGCGCTGTCGTTTGTCGGCTTCCTGATCTACGGTGTCAGCAACGCCGCGTTTGCGCACACCATGAAGCTGCTGATCGATTCGATCCAGGCGGGTGAGCGGCGCATGGTTTTTTTCCCCTTGCTCATCATCGGTCTGTTCGCTGCTCGGGGCATTGGCAGCTTCCTGGGTTCTTATTCGCTGTCCAGCGTGGCCAAGGAATTGGTGCACGACCTGCAGCTCAAGCTCTACGACACCTTTGTGGCGATGCCGGCCAAGCGGTACGACGAGATGGAGTCGAGCACGCTGATCTCCAAGGTGTCCTACGGCGTGGGTGCCGTGGCCGATTCGGTGACGGGTTCGCTCAAGACGCTGTTGCAGGAAGGTCTGTATGTGATCGGTCTGCTGGGCTACATCTTCTGGCTCAACTGGCGGTTGGCGAGTGTGTTCATCGTGGTGACGCCGATCATCGGCTGGCTGGCGGCGCTCACGGGCAAGCGGTTTCGCAAGATCGCCCAGCGCATGATCGGCTCACAGACGCAGATCATCCAGACCGCCAGCGAGTCCATCAAGGGTTACCGCGAGATCCGCATCTTCGGCACGCAGCAGACGATGCGGGAACGCTTTCGCGGCGCCAGCGACCTGTTCCGCCAGCAGACCCGCAAGATGGACCTGACGCGCACCATCAGCTCGCCCCTGGTGCAGATGATGGTGTCGGTGGCCCTGGCGCTGCTGGTGTGGCTGGCGTTGAACCCGGTCACCGGCGGCACCATGTCGTCGGGTGACTTCATTGCCTTTTTGTTGGCGGTGTCGATGCTGGTCAAGCCCATCAAGGACCTGACCGAGGTCAACGCGTCGCTGCAAAAAGGCATCGGCTCGGCCGAGCTGCTGTTCCAGTACCTGGACATTGAACCCGAGTCGGACACCGGGCAGGACAGCCGCGCGCTGAAGTCCACCGACATCCGTTTTGACCAGGTGTCGTTCCGCTACAGCGACACCGCCGCACCGGTGTTGCACGGTGTCAGCTTTGAGGTGAAGCAAGGGCAGATGGTGGCCCTGGTCGGGCGTTCGGGTGAAGGCAAGTCGACCATCGCCAAGCTGTTGCCGCGTTTTTACGATGTCACGGCGGGCGCCATCCAGATCGACGGGCGGGACATTCGCAGCTTGCCGCTGCGCACGCTGCGGTCGAAGATTTCATTTGTCTCTCAAGACAGTTTTCTGATGACCGGCACCATCCGCGAAAACATCTGTTTCGGTCAGCCCGATGTGACGGAGTCGGCGCTGAGAGAGGCTGTGCGCCTGGCCCATGTGGCGGAGTTCGCTGACAAGCTGCCGCAAGGGTTGGACTCACCCGTGGGCGACAACGGATCACTGTTGTCTGGTGGGCAGCGCCAGCGCATTGCCATCGCACGCGCGTTCCTCAAGGACGCGCCCATCATCGTTTTGGACGAGGCCACTTCGGCGCTCGACCCGGACTCCGAGGTCTACATCAAAGACGCGCTGGAGCGGCTGTCCGAAAACCGCACCACGCTGATCATCACGCACCGGCTCAACGCCATCCGGCGGGTCGACCAGATCCTGGTTCTGAGCAAAGGGCGCCTGGTGGAGCAGGGCACGCACCAGGAGTTGATGGCGCTCCAAGGCGTTTACGCTGGGCTGGCCAGCGAGGACCGCATGTCCCCAGCCGGCTCAGGTGATGGAACGCCAACCCAGTAGCCTGCGCCACCGCTGCGGCGCGGACTTTCAGCGCACCAGCAGCGCGTTCACCGGCTGCAGGTCTTCAGCCTTGAGCTGGCCGCTCGCTTGCCGCAGGCGCAGGCCACCGATCAGCACGTTGTAGCGGGCCACGGCCAGGTCGCGCTTGGTCTGGAACAGCTGGCTCTGGGCGTTGAGCACGTCGATGTTGATGCGCACACCGACCTGGTAGCCCAGCTTGTTGGCGTCGAGTGCGCTCTGGCTGGACAGCTCGGCCGCTTCCAGCGCCTTGACCTGACCCTGACCCGACAACACGCCGAAGTAGGCGCTGCGCGTGGCCTGGCCCACGCCGCGTTTGGCGGCCTCCAGATCGGTGCGTGCCTTCTCTTCCAGCGCGAGGGTTTCGACCACACGGTTTTGCACGGCGCCGCCGGTGTAGAGCGGCATGTTGAACTGCAGGCCCACGCTGGCGGTGTTGTTGCGCACATTGCCAGGAATGGCCGGCGAGCCGGAAGGCGCGCGCGCGATCTGGTACTGGCCCACCAGGTCCAGCGTGGGCTTGTGGCCGGCTTCGGCCTTGCGGGTTTCGAGCCGCGCGATCTCCAGCCCCCGGGTGGCCTGCAGCACCGAGGGATGGGTGGTCTCGGCCTGGCCCACCCAAGCCTGCGGGTCGGCCGGGACCAGCGCCGGCAACACCACCGGCGTGGCGAGCGGCCGGGGCTCCACGTTGGCCTTGCCCACCAACTGGTCCAGGGCGAGCTTCTTGACGCGCAGGTCGTTCTCGGCGGCGATCTCCTGGGCCGAGACCAGATCGAACCGGGCCTGGGCCTCGCGCGAATCGGTCACGGTGCTGGTACCAACTTCGAAGTTGCGCTTGGCCGCTGCCAGCTGTTCGGACACCGCGGTTTTCTGTGCTTTCACAAACGTCAGGGTGTCCTGCGCCGCCAGCACGTCGAAGTAAGCCTGCGTGGTGCGAACGATCAGGTCTTGCTCGGCGGCCTGCAGTTGGGCCCGGGCGATGTCGATCGACAGCGCCCCTTGTTCGCTGGCGATCTGGTTGGCCGGGCGGTACAGCGGCTGGCTTGCCGAGAGGCCGATGTTCTGGCTGTTGGAGGTGGCGTCCAAAGCCGCGGCCGAGCTGTCGCGGCGCGACCAGTTGGCCGCGGCCGCCAGGCCAGCTTGTGGCCGCAAGCCGGCCTTGGCCTGTTCTGCCCTGGCCATGGTGGCTTCCACCTGCGAGCGGGCCGACAAAAAGCTGGCGTCGTAGCCACGGGCCGCCTCGTACAGCTCGACCAGACTCTGAGCCTGCGCGCCGCTGGCCGCGCCCAGTGCCCACAACACAGCCAGCGCAACGTGGCTCGGTGCGAACGGGCGGGCTGATGAGAGCGGTGTGCGGGGCAACTGGGCGTTCATGGGAGATCCTTCGGGTGGCGGGGCGCTGGCGGCGAACCGGCGGGTTCGGTCGCTCGGTGTTTCAGTAGGCGGGCACACCCGGGTCGCGTTCGTGGGACCAGGCGTCGATGCCGCCGTGGATGTTCACCACCTCGGTGAAGCCGTTCTGCATCAGGAAATGCGCCACCTGGGCACTGCGGGCACCGTGATGGCACAGGCAGGCGATCGGCTGCTGCTGGTCCAGTTCCAGGTAGCGCGCGGGCACGCTGCGCATGGGCATGTGGATCAACTCAAAGCCGTCGGGCTTGACCGAAGCGGTCTGGAGTTCCCAGGGTTCGCGCACGTCGAGCACGATGGGCATCACACCGGGGGACTTGGTGGTGGCTTGCTGCAGCCATTCCTGCAGTTGCGCGGGGCGGATGGAGATCATGGTCGTGCGTGGGCTTGAACGGTCGGCTGCGGCGGGTTACCGGGTCAGAACTGGAAGCGCGAGGGCGCTGGAAAGTTCCGCAGACGGGGCGCCACGGTGTCCCAGGGCTGGGCCGTGCGGTTGCTGGCTTCGCCCATGCGGGTGACGAAGGTGGCCCGCATCATGGGCTCGTGGCCGACGATGGCCGCCAGCCGCCCACCGGCCGCCAGCAGCGGCAGCAGGGCTTGTGGCACCTCGGCCACCGAGCCGCTGAGCAGGATCACATCCCAAGGGGCTTCGGTGGCGCAGGCCGCAAAGCCGTTGGCGGCGGCATCGGCCACGCGCACGTCCACGTTGGCAATCCCGGCCAGCCGCAGGTTGTCGCGCGCGGTGCGGGCGAGCGCTTCGTCGATCTCGATCGACACCACGCGCTGCGCCATGCTGGCCAGCAGGGCCGCCATGTGGCCGCTGCCGGTGCCCACTTCCAGCACCTTGTCGGTGGGCTGGATCGCCAGGTCCTGCAGCAGGCGGGCTTCCACCTTGGGCGCCAGCATGGCCTGCCCCTCCACCGCCGGGTGGGTGAGCGGCAACTCCATGTCGGCAAACGCGAGCGAGCGGTGCGCCGCCGGCACGAAGTCTTCGCGGTGCACACGGGCCAGCAGGCGCAACACCTCGCCATCCAGCACTTCCCAGGGGCGGATCTGCTGTTCGATCATGTTGAAACGGGCGCGGTCAAAACCGGCGTCGGGGGTGTTCTGCGTGGTCATTCTCAATACTCCGGTGGGTATATTAGCCGATCAGTGTCCATTTTACCGAGCAGGGGTTGTCGGGCTGCTGTCGCGATGCCCGATCAGGCGCTTGAACCAGCGGGCCAGATCGTCCATGAAACAGTAGACCACGGGCACCACCACCAGCGTCAGGATCGACGAGGTGATGACACCACCGATCACCGCCTGGCCCATGGGCGCGCGCTGTTCGGAACCTTCGGTCAGCGCAAAAGCCAGCGGCACCATGCCAAAGACCATGGCCAGCGTGGTCATGAGGATGGGGCGCAGCCGCACCTTGGCGGCCAGCAGCAGGGCGCTTTCGCGGTCCAGCGGCTCGCTGCCGTCGAGGCCCTGGCGTGCGCGAATCGCAAAGTCCACCAGCAGGATGGCGTTTTTGGTCGCCAGGCCCATGAGCAGCACGACGCCGATGACCGAAAACATGCTCATGGTGGAGCCGAACATCAGCAGCGCCAGCGCCATGCCGATCAGCGTGAGCGGCAGCGAGGTCATGAGCGCCAGCGGCTGCAGGAAGCTCTGGAACTGGCTGGCCAGGATCATGTAGATGAAGATGACCGCCATGGCCAGCGCCGACACCGCGTAGCCAAAGCTTTCCTGCATGTTCTTGGTGGAGCCGCCGAACTCGGCGCGGTAACCCGGCGGCAGGGCGATGGTGTCGAGCACCTGTTTGATCTCGCCCGACACCTCGCCGGCCGAGCGGCCGAACACGTTGGCGCTGATCGCCACCTCGCGGTTCAGGTTGCGCCGGTTGATCTGGTTCGGGCCGGTGCCTTCGACCACGTTCGCCACCTGGCCCAGCCGCACCACGCGCGCGCTGCCGTCGGCATTGGCCCCCGCGCCATTGCCCACGATGAAGGGCAGGGCGGCCAGGTCGGCGGTGCGCTCCCGCTGCTCGGGCGCCAGGCGCACATTCACGTCGTAGCTTTCACCGTCGGCGGCGCGCCAGTTGCCCACGGTTTGGCCCGCCACCAGGGTGCGCAGGCTGCTGGCCACGGCCGCCGCGTTCAGCCCCGCGTCCGACGCGATGTCGCGCCGCAAGACCACGTCCACCGTCGGTTTGTCGGGCTTGAGCGACGAGTCGAGGTCGACCAGGCCGGGGATGCCGCGGATTTTTTCCAGCACCAATGCGTTGAGGCGCGCCAGTTCGTTCAGGTCGTCGCCCTGCAGCGAGAACTCGATCTGCTTGTTGCCACCCACCGGGTCCAGCAGCCCGGCGTGGGTGACGGTGATGCCCGACACGCTGCGCAGCCGCTCGCGCAGCTTGGCCGCCATGGCGTCGGCGTTGACCGTCCGGTCCTTGCGGTCCACCAGGCGCACGTACACATTGGCGTACATCTTGCCCTGCGCATTGCCGGTGTTGATGGTCGAGAGCGTGTACTTCACTTCGGGGAACTCGCGCAGCACGGCCTCCACCTGCCGCGTCTTGGCCTCGGTGGCCTCCAGCGAAGAACCCACCGGGGTGTGAAAGCTCACCTGCGTTTCCGAGAAGTCGGCCTTGGGCACGAACTCGGTGCCCAGCAGGGGCAGCATCGCAAGGCTGCTGGCAAAAACGGCCAGTGCCATGACCATGGTCGCCAGCTTGTGCTTGAGCGACCAGCGCAAGGCCCCCTGGTAGGCGTCGGCCATGTCGTCCTGCACCCGGTCGAACCAGCCGGTCACCCGGCCGATGGTCTTGTCGTACAGGGTCACGGGT
>JALOSH010000429.1 GCA_025458545.1 Hydrogenophaga sp. | reverse complement strand
CCGTCACGGGTGACGCGCTCTCGATGTGCAGCTTGAGCACCCGACCGTTCACCGGACTCCTGATGTCCCGCAGACCAGCGATCCGCTCGCCCACGGCCGGCTCGGCCTGGCCGAGCGCGGCGCGGGCTTCGCCCAGCGCGAAGTCGGCCATGCCCTGTTCGGCCCGGGCCGCGGCCACTGCCTGCTGGGCCGAGCGCCGGGCCAGATCGGCCTGTTCGCGGACCGAGGGCGCGATGAAGCCCTGCTGCGCCAGTTGGTCGGAACGGTCGGCCTCCAGCGTGGCCTGCGCCAGCGCGGTCTGCGCCCGCAGCACCTGCGCGGCGGCGGCGCGGCGCGCCGCTTCTGCACTGCCCACGCGCTGCTGCAACACGCTGCGGGTGCGGGCGTCGATCAACTGCGGCGCTGCGGGCGCGAGCCGGGCCACCACGTCGCCCGCGCGCACGACATCGCCCACCTTGAGCGTGGGCCGCTGCAACTGGGCCAGCGTGGGCGCGGTGATCAAATAGCGGTTCTTCAGCCGCAGCTGACCGTCTTCCTCGATCACCTGTTCAAACTGGCCGGTGGTCACCTGGGCCACCTCCACCAGAATGGCTCTTGGCCGGTAGGCGGCATAGAGCAGCGCGGCGCCCACCAACAGCGCGAGTCCGATGAGCAGCCAGCGCCGGGGCGTTTTCCAGGGGTTGGGGGATGTGTTCATTCGCGTACTTTCAAAACGGAGACCAGATCCAGCCGGTCGACCTGACGACGCACCAGCAACGCACTGACCACGCCCGCCGCCAGCACGATCAGTGCCGCCGAGGCGTAGGTGGACGGCTCGATCACGACCGGGAAATCGATGGCATCGGACGACATCAGGCTCATCATCAGCGTGGCCAGCGCCCAGCCGACGAACGCCCCCACCGGCAAGGCCACCAGCAGCTCGGCACCCAGCTCGGCGAGCAACAGCACCGAGACCTCGGCCCGCGTCATGCCCAGCACCCGCAAGCTGGCCAGCTCCCAGGCCCGCTCCGACAGCGCGATGCGCGCCGCGTTGTAAATGATCCCCACCGCCATGGCCACGGCGAACAGGGTGAGGATGTTGCTGAAGATGCCCATGTTGCGCGAGGTGGTCTTCTCGAAACCGGCCATGGAGCCGGCCTTGTCGAACACCGAATTGATCGTCGGTGCCGCTTTCACCGCGCCCCAGAACGCGTCCATCGCCAGCGGGTCCACCTGCAGGGCCGCATCGGCCACGCCCGCGCCGTCGCGCGCCACGCGGTTCATTTCGTCGAGCGACATGTAAAGCAGCTTGCCGAACATGGTCTGCACGATGTCGACCACCAGCACCTCGGCTTCGGTCTGGGACCACAGGCGGAACTCCAGCACCACCCGGTCGCCCACGCGCGCGCCCAATTCGCGCGCCAGCATGGCCGACAGCACCACGCCGTGCGCTGGCATGGCCACCGCGCCGCGGGTCTCATCCACCACCCGCATCAGACGGGCATCGGACCGGAAACCCATCATGCCGGTGTCCACCGTGTGGCCCTTGAAGCGCACCCGCACCAGCTCGGTCCGGTAGGGCTCGGCGTCCACCACACCGGGCAGGCGCTTCAGTTCGCGAACCACGGTGAGCGGCACCGGGCGGTGGAAGTTGACCAGCACATCGCCTTGTTGCACCTGGCGGAACTGCACGTCGACGATGTGCGCGATGGCGTCCAGCCAGAAAGCGCCGGAGATTTGCAGCGCCACCGCGAGCGCAATGCCGGTGACGGTGAAGGCCGCGCGCAGCGGGCGGCGCTCGAAGTTTCGGATCACCATCATCGCGCCGGTGCTCACCCAGCGGCGCAGCCCCAGCCGTTCCACCAGCGTGGCCTGGTAGGCCGGTGGCGTGGGCGGCTGCATGGCCTGCGCGGGCTTGAGCCGCACCACCGCACGGATCGCGTTCCAGGTGCCCCCGGCAGCGGCCGCGGCCGCGAGCAGTGCCGACAGCGCCACCAGCCAAACGCTGGTCTGGTAGGCCAGCCCATTGAAGCGGAACACCTCGTCGTACAGGCCGAGCATGCCGCGCCCGATCAGCTGGCTCAAACCCAGCCCCACCAACACGCCCAGACCGGCAATCGCCAGTGCGAGCTGGATGTAGTGCCAGGCGATG
Organism: Hydrogenophaga sp.; assembly: GCA_025458545.1. The sequence continues at coordinate 396 of JALOSH010000429.1, read as the reverse complement.
GCGCCGTCGCTGTAGCCCAGCGCCTTGAGCGCCGCGATCTGGCTGCGCTGCGTGGCCACCTGTCGGCTCAGCACCACGTTGAGGATGAACATGGCCACCGCCAGAAAGATGGCCGGCAGCACCGTGCCCATCACCTTCAGCTGAGCCAGCTCATCGCTCACGATCTTGGATGAGAGCTGCTTGTCGCGCCCGGTCGCGCCCAGCGCGCCGTAGGCATCCAGCACACGGTCCACCTGCGCCAGCACCGGGGCCACCGATGCGCCCGCATCGAGCCGCAGCGACACCTGGTTGAACGCACCCTGCATGTCGAAGGCCTGGGTCATGCGCGTGCTGTCGATCCACCAGATGCCGAACGAGGTGTCGTCGGGCGCGCCGCCCTGCGAGGCGAACACGTAT
>JALOSH010000051.1 GCA_025458545.1 Hydrogenophaga sp. | reverse complement strand
TGTTTCACAACAAGCTGTCTGTCTCACCGGTGCGCGATGCCAGCGGTGACATCACCCACTACATCAACGTGCTGGAAGACGTGAGCGGACAGATCGAGGTCAAGCAGCGCTTGATCGAACGCACCGCGCGTCTGAACGCCACCTTCGACCTCAGCCCCGACGGGTTCGTGATCTTCGATACCCAAGGCGAACTCATCACCAGCAACCCGGCGCTGCGCAACATGGTGGGCGATGTGAACGCATGGACCACGCTGGAGCGTTTCGACCAATGGTTCCAACTGCTCTGCGAAGACCCGCCGAGCTACCCGCCGGTGGGCCAGGACGGTGGCCAGGGGGAACGCCACAAGCTGATTCTTTCGCGCCCCTCACGCAAGGTGCTCGAACGCGAAGTTCGGCGCCAGATGTCTGGCAGCGGAGAGACCTTCGTCTACTTCCGAGATGTCACCCACCAATACGAAGTCGACCGCATCAAGAGCGAGTTTCTGGCCACCGCTGCCCACGAGTTGCGCACGCCGCTGGCCAGCATTCTGGGTTTCACCGAACTGATGCTGCACCGCAAATACAGCGAGGACAAGCAGAAAGATCTCTTGCAGACGGTGCACCGTCAGGGCTCTCTGCTGCAAAACCTGATCCAGGAACTGCTCGATCTTTCACGCATCGAGGCCCGTCAGGGCAAGGACTTCCACATCGTGCCGACACCACTGGCCAGCATCGTCCAGGCGGCGGTGGGCGGCATCTCGCACAAAGAAATGGGCCGACAGGTCACCATGGGGACCTTGCCCGACTTCACCGTCATGGCCGACGCGAGCAAGATCGAACAGGCCTTGACGAATCTGCTGAGCAACGCTTTCAAGTATTCGCCGCAGGGCGGAGAGGTGTCTGTCAAGGTGCTGGATGCCGACCGAGAGGAACAGGCTTACGCGGTGGTGAATGTGCAGGACCAGGGCATGGGCATGACGCCCGAGCAACTGGCGCGCGCTTTTGAACGCTTCTACCGCGCCGACGCGTCGGGCAACATCCCCGGCACCGGCCTGGGCCTGAACCTGGTCAAGGAAATCGTGGAGATCCACGGCGGCTTCGTGGAGCTCAGCAGCGAACCCGGGGTGGGCACCACCGCCAGCCTCTGGTTGCGGCTGGCCGAGGCCAACGCGGCGCTGGAAACCGCCAGCGCCTGAACGGCGCTCAATCGGGCAGAAACAGCGACTGCAGATCGCTCAGGAAATCGAATCCGCGCTCGGTGGGCTGCACCCAGGCACCGTCCTGTGCCAGCCACTCTTTCTGCAACCCGGCGCGCAGCGCTCCATCGATGGCCGACAAAGGCAGCCCGGTTCTGGCACTGAAGTCGGTCAGGGAAAAACCTTCCCGCAGCCGCAAGGCGTTGAGCATGTACTCGAACGGCAGGTCGCGTCGGCCCACCTCGTCCACACCCACCACCGCGTCGCCCGCCAGCGCTTTTTCCATGTACAGCCGCGGCTCTCGGGCCCGCACCTGTCGCACCACCCGGTGCGCGAAGCTCAGCTTGCTGTGCGCCCCAGCACCAATACCCAAGTAGTCACCGAACTGCCAGTAGTTCTGGTTGTGCCGACTGCGGTGACCGCGCCGCGCGTAAGCCGACACCTCGTAGCGCTCCAGCCCGGCTGCGCCGGTCAGCTCGGTGATGCGGTCCAGCATCGCGTAGGCGTCATCGTCCGCCGGCACCACCGGCGGGTACTTGGCAAACACCGTGTTGGGCTCGATGGTCAGGTGGTAGATCGAGATGTGCGGCGGGTTGAAGCCCAGCGCGGTGCGGATGTCGGCTTCGCACTGCGCGAGCGACTGCCCTGGCAGCGCGTACATGATGTCGAGGTTGAAGGTGTCAAACGCTTGTGCCGCCTCTTCCACCGCGGCCATGGCCTGCGCCCGGTCGTGCACGCGGCCCAGGGCCTTCAGGTGCGCGTCGTGGAAGCTTTGCACGCCGATCGACAGGCGCGTGACGCCCGCTGATCGAAAGGCCTTGAAGCGGTCTTTCTCAAAAGTGCCCGGGTTGGCTTCCAGCGTGACCTCGGCGTCGGCATCGAGCTTGACCAGCGCCCGCACATCGCCCAGCAGGCGGTCGATCGCCTCGGGCGAGAACAGGCTGGGCGTGCCGCCACCGATGAACACGGTGTGGATCGGTCGCCCCCAGATCAGCGGCAGCGCCGCTTGCAGATCGGCCCGCAGCGCATCCAGATACGCCTGCTCCGGCAGCGGCTGACCCGGTGCCGAGGTGGTGCTCCATTCGTGCGAATTGAAGTCGCAATACGGACACTTTTTCAGGCACCACGGCAGGTGGATGTAGAGCGACAGCGGCGGCAGGCCCTGCAACTGCAGGGTGCCCGGGCGCATCCAGTGTTGGAGCTGTTCTGAAGCGTTCATGGGCAAGGCACCGCCGAACCGGCTTTGCCGGGCGGCTGGTGCTGCCCCCAGAGGGGGGTGACGCCGCAGGCGGTGCGGGGGTGATTCATGTCAACCAGCGTTCGCGCATGAGGCCGAGCATCTGCTGCGCGGCTTTGCCGCGGTGGCTGTTGGCGTTCTTCACCTCGGTCGGCAGCTGGGCAAAGGTCTTGCCAAACGGTGGCAGCAGCAGCACTGGGTCGAAGCCGAAGCCCTGGTCGCCTATGCGCTCCTGTGTGATCAGCCCCGCCGCACGGCCCGTGGCCACCAGCGGCTCCGGGTCGTCTGCGCTGCGCAGCGCCACCAAGGTGCTCACCAGCGCAGCGCGCCGGTCGGTGATGCCCTGCATCTGCTCCAGCAAGGCGCGCACGTTGTTGTCGTCGCCCTTCTCGTAGCCGAACTGGGTGGCGTAAAAGGCTGTGTCCACGCCCGGCAAACCACCAAAAGCCTCCACGCACAGGCCGGCGTCATCGGCCAGCGCAGGCAAACCGCTGACCTGTGCCGCATGGCGCGCCTTGGCCAGCGCGTTTTCAATGAAGGTCCTGTGCGGCTCCGGCGCCTCGGGAATACCCAAGTCGGCCTGGCGCACAAGCTCCACGCCCAGCGGCGCGAACAGCGCTTGCAGCTCGGCCAGTTTGCCCTGGTTGTTGGAGGCGAGAACCAGCCTCATGGTCAAGTGCTCAGGCTCTTCTGTTGCAGCACAACCAGTTCACCGATGCCCTTCTCGGCCAGCGCCAGCAAGGCATCCATCTCTTTGCGCGTGAAGGCCACGCCTTCGGCCGTGCCCTGCACTTCCACATAGTGACCAGCGCCGGTCATCACCACGTTCATGTCGGTGTCGCAGGTCGAGTCTTCCACGTATTCCAGGTCCAGCAATGGCTGACCGTCCAGGATACCGACCGAGATCGCCGCCACATGGTCCTTGATGGGTGACGCCGTGAGCTTGCCCTCGCCGATGAGTTTGTTCACCGCATCCTGAGCCGCCACAAAGGCGCCGGTGATGCTGGCGGTGCGCGTGCCACCGTCGGCCTGCAGCACATCGCAGTCCAGCGAAATCGTTCGCTCGCCCAGGGCCTTGAGGTCGAACACCGCGCGCAGCGAACGGCCGATCAGGCGCTGGATCTCCTGCGTGCGCCCGCTCTGCTTGCCCTTGGCGGCCTCGCGGCTGCTGCGGGTGTGGGTGGCGCGCGGCAGCATGCCGTACTCGGCCGTCACCCAGCCTTCGCCACTGCCCTTTTTGTGCGGTGGCACTTTCTCTTCGACCGATGCGGTGCACAGCACCTTGGTGTGGCCGAATTCGATCAGCACCGAGCCTTCGGCGTGCATGGTGTAGCCGCGGGAGATGCGCACCGGGCGCAGGGCGTCTGCGGCCCGCTGGTCGGGTCGTGTGGAAACTGTCATGGGGGGTGGCTTTCAGGAGTTGCGTTCAGCGGTGCGCCGGATCGCTTCATTGATTTCGGCGATCGACTTTTCGATCGCCTCGTCGTCCATGTCTTCGATGGTCGGATCGGGCACACCCGACTGGATGGTCGAGGCGAACACGCCGTCTTCGATGTCTTCGGTGGACACGCGCGTGGTCTGGAATTCGTCGGGTGTTTCCCACTCCATGGCCAGCACGGTCACATTGTCACAGCGGGGGCCGCCGCGCTTGAGCGCCATCTCCACCAGCTCGGGCACCGCCTGCTCCAGCGGGCGCTTGGACAGTTCGTCGGCGATCTCAAAATCTTTCACCGTGCCCCACAAGCCATCGGAGCACAGCAAGACACGGTCACCTTGCTGCAACTGCACGGGACCGGACAGGTCAAACACCGGCTTCGCGGGGGAGCCGAGACAGGTGAAGAGGATGTTGCGGTTGATGTGCTGGGTGTTGCGACCCAGGTGCGCCTGCTGTTCCATGTAAGAGTGGTCGCGCGTACGCGTCAGCAGTTCGCCGTTGCGCACAATGTACAGGCGCGAATCGCCGCAGTGCACCCAGTGCACGTTGTTGCGCTCCATCACCGCGGCCACCAAGGTGGTGCGCGGCGTGTCGAGCATGCCTTTTTCGGCCGCGTAACGGATGATTTGGTGGTGCGCCGCCATCAGTGCGCTGGAAAGAAATTCCGGCACCTCGCGCACCGTGGGGTTGGCGGCTTTCTGGAAATAGGCAGAAAAGGTCTGCAGCGCGAGCTGCGCCGCCATCGCGCCTTCGGGGTGGCCGCCCATTCCATCGGCCAGCACAAACAGACCCGACTCCCGCGTGTAGGCGTAGCCCATCCGGTCTTCATTGCGTTCCCGACCGCCCTGACGGCTGATCTGGTAGACCGAAAACTTCATTTGAACTTGGTGCCAGCGACCGTCGATTTGCGCGGCGACTTCTTGTTGTCAGAAACAATGTTGTCGAACTGCAGGCGCATTTTCTCGGCCACCGTGAGCTTGGTGTAGCTGCGCTCGGTTTCCCGGCTGAGTTCCTTTTGGAGCGCAAACACCGATTGCGGACGCGAAAGCGGATCGAGCGACATGCACCATTCGACCACCTCGATCAGATTGTCGGAGTAGACGCCGCGCAAACGGGAGAGCGCGAGCGACAAACGGTCTTTTTCCAGGCGCTGTGGCGCGTCGTTCGGCGGATAGCCCTGCATGCTGGCGTAAATGCAGGCGCCGATGGCGTAGATATCGGTCCAGGGGCCCATGCTCGAATCGCGGCGGTACATCTCGGGTGCGGCAAAACCCGGCGTGTACATCGGCCGGATGAAATTGCCCTCTTTGCTCAGCACCTCGCGCGCGGCGCCAAAGTCGATCAACACCGCTCGGTTGTCATCGGTCACAAAAACGTTGGCCGGCTTGATGTCCAGGTGCAGCATCTTGTGCTGGTGCACGATGCGCAAGCCGCGCAGCACCTCGTCGTACAGCGAGCGGATGGTCGACTCGCGAAACACTTTCTGCTTCTTCAGTTCGCGCGCTGTGATGATGAATTCCTGCAGGGACGCCCCTTCCAGGTAGTTCATGACCATGTAGACGGTCTCGTTCTCACGAAAGAAGTTGAGCACGCTCACCACCGACTGGTGGGAAATCTGCGCCAGCGCACGGCCTTCCTCAAAAAAGCTCTTGAGCCCCAGACGGTAGAGGGAGAGTTTTTCGGGCTGCACTTGCGGCAGCAGTTCGCCAGGGCCACGGGAGGCCAGCGAGGACGGCAGGTATTCCTTGACGGCCACCTGCTGACCCTCGGTATCCACGGCGAGATACACCACCCCGAATCCGCCGGCGGCCACCTTGCGGACAATGCGGTAGCCACCGATCACGGTGTCTGGCGGCAAGGGAGCGGGTTTGACCTTTGACATAATTCGGATGGTTTCCGGAACGCCTCGTTTTGGACCACTCAACCTGATGAGGCATCAGTCCCATGGCAGTTTACAGCATGACCGGCTACGCCACGGCCCAGCAGGGCGGGCCTACTGCCAGCCCGGGTACCGAGCAACCACGCGACTTGCAGGCTGGCCTGGGCGTTGAAATCCGGTCGGTCAACAGCCGCTTTCTCGACCTCACCTTCAAACTGCCCGACGACCTGCGCGGCACCGAACCAGCCCTGCGCGAACTGCTGGGCGCACGGCTCAAGCGCGGCAAAGTCGAGGTGCGCGCCTGGATCGAGGGCCGGGGCGACGCCGGACCGCGGACGCCCAGTTCGGCCGAACTGCACAAGCTGGTTGGTATGCAAGACGCGATCCAGGCCTGGTGCCCCAAGGCGGTCCCCCTGTCGGTGGCCGAGGTGTTGCAGCTGACTTCCCGACAGCAGGCGCTGCCCAGTGGATTGCACGAACAGCTGATCGCATTGGCCCAAACCGCACTCGACGGACTGGTGAACGCCCGCGAACGCGAAGGCCAGCGCCTGGCGGCCATGCTGCTGGACCGCTTGAAGCAACTGCGCCAGCTGGCAAAGGATGCCCAGCCGCTCATTCCTCAGCTGGTGGCCCAGCAGCGCCAGCGTTTCATCGACCGCTGGAACGAAGCCCTGAACGCCAGCGCCGCCGCGGGCGGCACCGGCAACACCATCACCGGCGACATGGCACAGGACCGCGCCCTCACCGAAGCCACCGCATTCGCCATCCGGATCGACGTGGCCGAGGAACTGACCCGGCTGGATTCGCACCTGAGCGAGATTGAACGCCTGCTGAAAAAGGAAAGCGAAATGGGCAAACGGCTGGATTTCCTGATCCAGGAACTGCACCGCGAAGCCAATACCATGGGCTCGAAATCGTCGAGCCTGGAGCTCACCCGGATTTCAGTGGACATGAAAGTGCTCATTGAACAGATGCGCGAACAAGTCCAGAACATAGAGTGACCCGAATGGATTACCCCGGAAACCTGTTTGTTGTCGCCGCCCCGAGCGGAGCGGGCAAGTCCAGCCTGGTCAAGGCATTGATGGAGCTGGATGCGCGCGTGGTTCCCTCCATTTCCCACACCACCCGCCCGCCACGCGGCCAGGAGCTGCACGGCCGCGAGTACTACTTCGTGAGTCGCGAAACCTTTGACCAGATGGTGCTGCAGGACGCTTTCCTGGAGTGGGCACTGGTGCACGGCAACCGCTACGGAACCTCCAAGCAGGCCATCGAACAACGTATGGTCCAGGGCGCCGACGTGGTGCTGGAAATCGATTTCCAGGGCGCCATTCAGGTCAAGCGCATTTTTCCCAATGCGGTGCTGATCTTCATCTTGCCGCCAAGCTGGGAAGAACTGCGTTCGCGGCTGGAGCGCCGCGCCGAGGACACCGCTGAGGTGATCGAACTGCGCCTGAAGAACGCCGCCACGGAAACCGCCCACGCCAAGGAATTCGACTTCGTTATAATCAACGAGTTGTTCGAGCGGGCCTTGTTTGATCTCAAGGCCATCGTCCATGCCCAGCGGCTCAAGTTTGCCGCCCAGCGTATCGCCCGCAGCGATACCTTCAGCGCGCTCAACATCCCCTGATTCACCGCACCCACCTGGAGCCCGCACATGGCACGCATCACCGTCGAAGACTGTCTCGAAAAGATTCCCAACCGCTTCCAGCTGGTGCTGGCCGCGACCTACCGTGCCCGCATGCTGAGCCAGGGCCACGCCCCCAAGATCGAAAGCAAGAACAAGCCGGGTGTGACCGCGCTGCGTGAAATCGCAGAAGGCAAAGTCGGCCTGGAAATGCTGAAAAAAGTGCCCCTTTGAGTCCAGCGGCATGCCGCTCGAAAAAACACCGCTCCGCGGTGTTTTTTTTCGCCTGTGCGCCCAAGAGCCCAGCGACCGCACGCGGCACCATCTCGCGCTAAAGTACGGGGATGATCACCGCGGCCGCCTCCGGCAACTTCGCACCGACAGCGCCACAAGCCCATCCTGCGGCCAGCGCGGCTGCGGCCAGCTTTGCCATGCTGGTGGGCAAGCTGGACTACCTGAGCGCAGACGACGTCGACAGCATCCGCAAAGCTTACCGATTTGCCGACGAAGTCCATCTGGGTCAGTTGCGCAAGAACGGAGATCCCTACATCACCCACCCCATCGCCGTGGCCGCGCAATGCGCCGAGTGGAAGCTCGACGCCCAGGCACTGATGGCTGCCTTGATGCACGACGCGATCGAAGACTGTGGCGTGACCAAGCAAGAGCTGGTGGAGCGGTTTGGTGCTCCGGTGGCCGAACTGGTGGACGGGCTGACCAAGCTGGAGAAGCTGGAGTTCGACACCCGCGAGCAGAACCAGGCGGAGTCGTTCCGCAAGATGCTGCTGGCGATGGCCAAAGATGTGCGCGTCATCCTGATCAAGCTGGCCGACCGCACGCACAACATGCGCACCATGGGCGACATGCCGCGCGACAAGTGGCAACGCATCAGCAGCGAGACGCTGGAGATTTATGCGCCCATCGCCCACCGCCTGGGCCTGAACTTCACGTATCGCGAACTGCAGGACCTGGCCTTTCGTTTTCTGCACCCTTGGCGCTACGAGATCCTGTCCAAGGCGCTGAACAAGTCGCGCAGCCGCCGCAAAGACCTCATCACTCGGGTGCAGCGAGAGGTGGAGATCGAGTTCGCTCGACACGGCATGAGCGTGCGCATTGTCGGCCGCGAGAAAACGCTCTACTCGGTCTACCGCAAGATGGACAGCAAGCACCTGTCTTTCTCGCAGGTCACCGACATCTACGGTTTCCGGATCATCGTGCCCGAGCTGACCGACTGCTACACCGGCATGGGCGTGCTGCATCAGTTGTACAAACCGGTGCCCGGCAAGTTCCGCGACCATGTGGCCATCCCCAAGGTCAATGGCTACCAATCGCTGCACACCACCCTGATCGGTCCCTTCGGCACCAACATCGAATTCCAGCTCCGCACCCATGCCATGGACGTGGTGGCCGAATCGGGCGTGGCCGCCCATTGGCTCTACAAAGCCAGCGAACCCAACAGCGACACCTCGCAGCGCCTGGGCACCCAATGGCTGCAGTCGCTGCTGGACATCCAGCAGGAAACCCATGATGCGAACGAGTTCTGGGACCACATCAAAATCGACCTGTTCCCGGATGCGGTGTATGTGTTCACCCCCAAGAGCAAGATCATGGCGCTGCCGCGTGGCGCCACGGTGATGGATTTTGCCTATGCCATCCACAGCGGCGTCGGCAACCGGGCCGTGGCTGCCATGATCAACGGCGAACAGCGGCCCCTGCGCACCGAGCTGGGCAACGGCGATGTGGTGGAGATCATCACCGGCGACAACGCAGAGCCCAACCCAGCCTGGCTGTCGTTTGTCAAAACCGGTCGCGCGCGCTCCAAGATCCGCCACCACCTCAAGACCCTGGCGCAGGAAAAGTCCAACGAGCTGGGCGAACGCATGCTCACACAGGCTTTGCGTTCCGAAGGCATCGCGACCCTGCCCCAAGAAGCGGGTGAGTACAAGACCACCTGGGACAAGCTGCTGCGCTTCACCGGCAACAAAACCCGCAGTGAGCTGCTGTCGGACATCGGCATGGGCAAGCGCATCGCCAGCATGGTGGGCAAAAAACTGGCCGTTCTGTTGTCAGAAACTGGCCTCAAACCCGACGCCCTCCTGATCAGCACCGAGCGTTACGCCAGTGGCGAAGACGAATCGGTCTCCCAAGGCGTGGTCAGTCTGGACGGCAGCGAGGGCTTGTCGGTGCAGTACGCGGACTGTTGCAAACCCATTCCGGGCGACCGCATCGTTGGATACCTGGGCCGGGGCGAGGGCCTGATCGTGCACACCGACGACTGCCCGGCGGGCAAACGGCTGCTGGCGCGCGATGGCGAGCGTTTCCT
>JALOSH010000428.1 GCA_025458545.1 Hydrogenophaga sp. | reverse complement strand
GGCCTGGTGGGTCACCTGAGGACGCAGGGCTTCGGGAATCAGAGCCAGCGCTTGCGGCACGGTGTCGTTGAGCGCTTTGGCTCCCAGGCTGCCACCCACAACCAACAAGCGCAGCGGGCCGCTGCGGCCGGCAAAGCGCTCGGCGGGCAAGGGCTGGCGCAGGAACTCGGCGCGCAGCGGGTTGCCCACCCATTCGGCTTTCTTGAAGACGTTCGGGAAGGCGGTGAACACCCGGTCGGCGATGCCCGTGAGCACCTTGTTGGCCATGCCGGCCACCGAGTTCTGCTCGTGCAGCACCAGGGGCTTGCCGGCCAGCGTGCCCATCATGCCGCCCGGAAAGGTGATGTAGCCACCCAAACCCACCAGCACATCGGGCTTCACCCGGCGCACCACTTGCAGCGCTTGCCAGAACGCACGCAACAGCTTGAGCGGCAGGAACGCCAGCGTGTGCAAGCCCTTGCCACGCACGCCGCCAAAGGCGATGGTTTCCAGGGCAAAGCCGCGAGGGGGCACCAGGCGACTTTCCATGCTGTCAGGCGCTCCCAGCCAGTGCACACGCCAGCCCCGCTCGCGCAGGGCCTCGGCCACCGCCAGGCCAGGGAAGATGTGGCCACCGGTGCCGCCGGCCATGATGAGGGCGCAAGGTTGGCGGTTCGTCACGAGCGCCCTCCCTTCATGAGCGATGCGTTCCGCATCTGCAGCCGCTGCGCGCCTGCCTGTCTGTTTTGAATAAACCGCCAGCTGCTCATGACCGCCCACCTTTCATGAGCGATGCGTTCCGCATCTGCAGCCGCTGCGCGTCTGCCTGTCTGTTTTGAATAAACCGCCAGCTGCTCATGACCGCCCACCTTTCATGAGCTGGCGGTTTTCATAGTCAACCCTGAGCACAATCCCGATCGCAACCAGGTTGAGCAAGATGGCCGAGCCGCCGTAACTCATCAGCGGGAGCGTGAGGCCTTTGGTGGGCAAAGCGCCCAGGTTCACGCCGATGTTGATGAAGGCCTGGAAACCCATCCACAGGCCGATGCCCTGGGCCACCAGACCGGCAAACACCTGGTCGAGGGCGATGGCCTGGCGGCCGATGTGCATGATGCGGCGCGTGAGCCAGAGGAACAGCGCGATCAGGGTGAGCACACCGATCAGGCCGAATTCTTCGCCGATGACCGAGAGCAGGAAGTCGGTGTGGGCCTCGGGCAGCCAGTGCAGTTTTTCCACACTGCCACCCAGACCGACACCAAAGATTTCGCCGCGCCCGATGGCGATCAGCGCATGAGACAGCTGGTAACCCTTGCCGAGCGCGTGGTCCTCGCTGAACGGATCGAGGTAGGCAAAGATGCGCTCGCGCCGCCATTCGCTGGTCAGCACGATCATGGCGAACGCCGCCACCACCAGCACCGCCATCAGGAAAAACATGCGGGCATTGACGCCGCCCAGGAACAGGATGCCCATGGCGATGACCACCAGCACCATGAACGCGCCCATGTCGGGCTGGGCCAGCAGCAGCATACCCACCACCAGCACCGCCAGCGCCATGGGCATCACAGCGCGGAAGAAGCGCTCTTTCACCTCCATCTTGCGCACCATGTAGTCGGCCGCGTAGAGCAGCACCGCCAGCTTGGCCAGCTCGGAGGGCTGGAAGTTCATCAGGCCCAGCGGAATCCAGCGGCGCGCGCCGTTGACGCCCTTGCCGATGAAGGGAATGAGCACCACCACCAGCAGCACCAGGGTGAGCGCAAACATCCAGGGAGCGAGCTTTTCCCAGGTGCGCAGCGGCAGCTGGAAGGCCACAAAAGCGGCCACCACCCCGATCGACATGGAGATCGCATGGCGCATCACAAAGTGGGTGTGGGCGTAGTTGGCAAAGCGCGGGTTGTCGGGCATCGCGATGGAGGCCGAATACACCATCACCAGGCCCCAGGCCAGCAGCGCCACCACCACCCACAGCAGGGGTTGGTCGAAGCCGAGTTCGCGCACCGCCAGGTTGCGCGTGCCCGCGTAGTTGCGGCTGGACAGGCGCACCGGCAAGCCGTCGGCACCCGCACCGGCCAGGTCGCCACCGGGGAGCATGGCGCGCAGGCGGGGCAACACAGACGACAGCCAAGCTTTCACAGCGTGCCCTCCATGTCCACCCCGTGTTCGGCGGCGAGTTCGCGCACCGCGTCGATGAAGACCTCGGCGCGGTGCTTGTAATCGCGGAACATGTCCATGCTGGCGCAGGCCGGCGAGAGCAGCACCGCATCGCCAGGGCGGGCCTGGGCAGCGCACAGGCGCACCGCCTCCGGCAGGCTGGCCGAGTCGAGCAGCGGCACACCGGCGCGCTCGGTCGCAACCTGCACCTGCTCGCGGATGCGGGCAGCGTCGCGCCCGATGAGCACCACCGCGCGCGCATGGCGCTCCAGCGGAGCCGTCACCACCCAGGATCACCACCAGACGGCGGTCGGCACCCAGGCCATTGATGGCCGCCAGCGTGGCGCCGACGTTGGTGCCCTTGCTGTCGTCGAAATACTCGATCTCGTTGATGATCGCCACCGGCTCGACACGGTGCGGCTCGCCCCGGTACTCGCGCAGGCCGTGCAGCATCGGCGCCAGCAGTGCGCCGGTGGAGGTGGCCAGGGCCAGCGCGGCCAAAGCGTTGGCGGCGTTGTGGCGGCCACGGATGCGCAGTGCATCGACCGGCATCAGGCGCTGGAAGTACAGCTCTTCGTCCTCTTCGCCGCGTCCCCGCTTGCGCGTCTCGTCGAGCGCCAGCGCACGCACCAGCCAGGCCATG
>JALOSH010000427.1 GCA_025458545.1 Hydrogenophaga sp. | reverse complement strand
GGCGCCGTCGGCCGCCTCGCGCTGCGCAAAGGGCCCGACGCGCACCCGCGTGCGCGGGCCCTGGCTGGTGCCGATGCGCTGCACCCGCACCGGCAGGCCAGCCTGCTGCAGCCGCTGCTGCGCGCGCAAGGCATTGCCCTCGTCGGCGAACAGGCCGACGTTGATGTCGTACGCCACCGCTATCGGAGTCGCGGGGGGCGCAGGGGGCGCGTCCTGGGCCAGATCGGCGGCTTGAGCCATCGCAGCGGGAGCGGGCTCGACCGGCGCCGCCGTCGGAACCGGGTCTGGCAGGCGTTCGGCCAGAACTTGCTCGGCCACGGACGGGGCCACAGGCGGAGCCAGCTGGGCGGTCTGGGGCAGCGGCGGCGGCTCGGAGGGCGCCAGGGTGGGTGCGGCAGCGGTCAAGGGGGCGGGTGGCGCCGCACTGGCAGGGGCCTCGGTCGTCGGCTTCGCCACCACCGCCCCGCCGCGCGGCCCGTCGTGTTGAACCAGCAGCCACCCCAGCGCAACGATCACCGCCCCGTGCACAGCGGTCACCGCCCACAGGTGCTGGCGTGCAGGGGCCTGTCGCGCCAAGGTGCGGCGCGCTTCGTCCATGGAACCTGCGGCAGCGACCGCCCGCAGCAGGCGCCGCTGCACCTGGCGGTGCAGCAGGCTGTGGCCCCACAAGCCCGGCAGCGCCACGCCCAGCAGCAGCACAGCGCCCAGCACACCCCCGCGCACACCGGCCGGCCAGGTCTGCAGCACTGGCCACGCCCAGAGGCACAGCCCGACGACCACCACCAAGAGCAAGCCATACGCCAGGGCTTCGGTCCAGAGGCGGCGGAACACCAGCCAGCCCAGGGTGAACAGGCCGGCCGCCGGATGCCAGAGCAGTCGGCGTCGGCCAGCGGCGTCAAAGCGCTCGAAAACCTGGAGGTAGTGCGCGGTGTTCACCGGCCCAAGGGCCGCCCGGTACAGGCGCGTGGTACGGGTTTCACCCGGTGGCGACAAGCTGCCTGGGGCGGTGGACGGAGCGCCTTGCAGCGCATCTGGCGAAACGCCCGTGGATGCCGGGGCCGCGGCGTCGGTGGCAGCGCTGTCGGGTTCCGGCAATGGGTCGGCCATGCGGCATTCTGTCACGCGGCTTCAGGCGGTCCTGCAAGGCTGGGACGATGGTGTGAGGTCAGACCTGGACCAGCGCCACCCAGCCCCGCCGGGTTCGGCTGTCACCCCAGGCTGGAGTGCCGATCAGTCGCCACCACTGCGCTCGTGCATGCGCTGGTTCACCTCGGCCAGGTGCGCTTGCGCCGCCTGCTCGCGCTGCTCGATCCGCCCAGGGTCCAGCGTGCCGCGCGCCTTGGCCACCTCGAGTGTCATCAACTCCAGCACACCCCATTGCAGGCCACGCAAATCTTCCAGCTGCGGCGAAGGCTGGGCTGGGCGAAGCTGCACCAGGGCTTCGCCCACCGCGCGGTAGGCCGGTATGTGGGTGCGCTCCAGCGCCTCGATCCACTGTGCCTGACCCAACTGCCCCTCGCGCTGGGCCTGCGCGTCGGCACGGAGCGCCTTTTCGGCGGCCTGAAAGTGCGGCAGCACCTCGCGCAGCAAGGCCTGGGCTTCGAAGCGGGCGCGGTGGTCCACCCCGGCCGGTGCGGCCCACACCAGGCTGCCCACCACCAGGGCAACGGCGGTCGTGGCCAGCCACCGCCGATCACGCCGCTTCGCAGCACTGGCCTGCTCGTCCACCAGCTCCACCAGCAGCCAGGCCATGGCAGCGCCGGCCAGCAGGCCGCCCACATGGGCCGCGTTGTCGATGCCGTCGCGGGTGAAGCCCTGGGCCAGCGAGATCACGACGAACAGCCCTTGTGAGGACAGCAACTGCGTGAGCAAAGACTTGGGCACCCGCTCGCGGTGCTGCCAGACCCCGGCCAGCAGCGCACCGAGCACACCAAACACCGCGCCAGACGCGCCCACCGACACCGACTGCTGGGCCGAAAAATGCAAGCTCAGCGCCGCACCGGCCAGGGCCGAGCCCCAGTAGATCAACAGAAACTGCCCGTTGCCGAACCAGCGCGTGACCTGCGTGCCCGCCATCCACAGCGCCCACATGTTCAGCGCCAGGTGCACCAGCCCGCTGTGCAGCACGGTGGCGGTGAGCAGGCGCCACACCTCGCCGTCGCGCACCACTGCGCTGGCCGAACTGGCGCCCCAGCGGAACAGGTCGGCGGTCTCGGGCTGCATCGGGCTCATGCCGTCCAGCAGGTTGAGCAACCACACGCCCACGTTCAGCGCCACCACCGCGTACAGCGCCCACAGGCTGGGTGTTTTCTCGAGCAGACGTTGCTCAAAATCGCCGTGCGCCAAGGCTTCATCCAGCCATGCCTGGGCCGCCTGCTCGGCATGCACACCGGCGTGCTGGTGAAGTCGGCCTTGCGCAGCGGCATCAGGCTGGCGCCGCGACGGCGCCGCGCACCGATCAGTGGCTTGGTGGGCGCCAGCCAGGGCGAGCCCTCGCGCAGCACGAGACTGATCATTTCCTGGCCCTGCACCGTCTGGTGTTCGGCCTGGGCGACCTCGCTCCACGGCACGGTGTGGCCGCGCGTGAAAGCACCGCCCACGCCCGAGGGTCCGACCACCAACACGGGCAAGCGGTTGAACAGCGGTTTGAGCAGCAGCAGCGCCGCGCCGCCGAGGAAGGCCATGACACCCCACACCACCCACGGCGTGTCGTCGGAGCCGGCGGCCAGCCAGACAATGCCCAGCGACATGAGGCCCAAGGTACCAGACAGCCAGGTCGTGCCGCCGCGCCAGCTGCCGTGGAACACCTGGCTGCCCTCAGGCCATGTCTCGTGCACCTCCTGCCCCGCTCGCTCAGGCGCCGAACAGCCCGCCATCGGCGGCCGGTGGCGTCAGACCGAGGTGGCGATAAGCCGCCAGCGTGGCAATGCGCCCGCGCGGTGTGCGCTGCAGGTAACCCTGCTGGATCAGGTAGGGCTCGATCACGTCTTCGATGGTGCCCGACTCTTCGCCAATGCTGGCGGCGATGTTGTCCAGCCCCACCGGGCCGCCGTCAAAGCGGTGGATCACGGCTTCCAGCAGCTTGCGGTCCATCAGGTCAAAGCCCTGCGGGTCCACATCGAGCATGGCCAGCGCGCGGTTCGCGATATCGCTGGTGATGCGGCCATTGCCCTTCACATCGGCGTAGTCGCGCACGCGGCGCATCGGCGCGTTGAGCAAACCGGCGCTGCGCCTGACGATGCGCGCCAGCTCTTCGGCGGTGTAGAACTCCAGCCGCGCCACGATGCCGAAGCGGTCGCGCAACGGGTTGGTGAGCATGCCGGCGCGGGTGGTGGCGCCGACCAAAGTAAAGGGTTGCAGGTCCAGCTTGATGCTGCGCGCCGCCGGGCCTTCGCCGATCATGATGTCGATCTGGTAGTCCTCCAGTGCGGGGTAGAGGATCTCTTCGACCACCGGGCTGAGGCGGTGGATCTCGTCGATGAAGAGCACGTCGTTGGGTTCGAGGTTGGTCAGCAGCGCCGCGAGGTCCTTGGGCTTTTCCAGCACCGGGCCGCTGGTCTGGCGCAGGTTCACGCC
>JALOSH010000050.1 GCA_025458545.1 Hydrogenophaga sp. | reverse complement strand
GCCGACCAGCGCATGGCGGCCTGCAACCGGCGCTTGCGCACGCTGCTGGATTTTCCCGACGCGCTGTTCGAGCCCACGCTGCCCTCTCTGTACGACCTGGCCCTGTTCAATGCGCGCCGCGGGGAGTACGGACCGGGCGAGCCCGAGATTCTCGCCCGCGAAATTTGCGAACGCGCCCGAACGCAGCAGTCGCATGTGTTCGAACGGCTGCGACCCGACGGGACGGTGATCGAGGTGCGGGGCACGCCTTTGCCCACTGGCGGCTTCGTCTCGATCTACACCGACATCACCGAGCGCAAGCGTGCCGAGCAAGAAGCCCGGCGGCTGGCGATGTACCTGGACGCCGTGATCAACGCCCTGCCACAAGGCGTGACCGTGATCGACGAAAACCTGGTCATCCGGCTGTGGAACCGCAGCTTTGAACAGCTGCTGGACCTGCCCCCGGGCCTGATGAGGGAAGGCGTCACCTTTGAAGAGGTGACCCGCAGCAACGCCATGCGCGGGGAGTACGGCGAGGTGGACATCGAGACCAAGGTGATCGAGTCGGCCGCCCTGGCCCGGCGCTTTCTGCCGCACCGCCTGATACGCCAGCGCCCGAACGGGCGGACGCTGGAGATCGAAGGCAGTGCGCTGGAGGTGGACGGGAAGATCAGCGGCTTTGTGACCACCTACACCGACATCACCGATCTGCGCGAGGCGCAAGGCGCGCTGGAACGGCTCAACGCCGAACTGGATCAGCGGGTCAAGGAGCGCACCCGAGAGCTGCAGGATCTCAACCAGGAGCTGGAGTCGTTCACCTATTCGGTGTCGCACGACCTGCGCACGCCGCTGCGCAGCATCCACGGTTTTGCCTCGGTGCTGGCCGACACCGAAGCCAGTCGGCTGAGCGAGAACGGGCTGGCCGCGCTGCAACGCATCCAGAACAACGCTGGCCGCATGGGCGCGCTGATCACCGATTTGCTGTCGATGGCCCAGCAAAGCCGTGGCGAGCTGAACCTGCAACCGGTCAACCTCAGCGCCATGGTGCGCTCGGTCGCGGCCGAGCTGCAGCAGAGCGACCCGACACGCCACGTCGACTGGCGCGTTGAGGACGGGCTCTGGGCTCAGGCCGACCCCGACCTGATGCAGATCGTGGTGCACAACCTGCTGGGCAACGCCTGGAAGTACACCGGCCTGACCAAGGCGGCGGTGGTCGAGGTCTTCGGGTCGACAGGGCCCGACGGCCAGCCGGCTTGGGTGGTGCGCGACAACGGCGCGGGCTTTGACATGCGGTACGCCGACCAACTGTTCCAACCTTTCAAGCGCCTGCACTTCCCCCATGAGTTCGAAGGTTCGGGCATCGGGCTGGCGATCGTGCAGCGCATCCTGCAGCGCCATGGCGGCAGCATACGGGGCGAAGGCGTGGTGGGCCGGGGTGCGGTGTTCAGCTTCTCCCTGCCCTCGCCCACCCCGCCAGGCCCCCGCGTGCTCTGAAGGCACAGCCGACCCGCAAGTGCTGGCGAGGCGTTGCCGCATGGTCAGCGTGGAAGTCCGGCGGTTTGTCATCGCGCGATCTGCCGGTCACGAGGCCAGCGTGTGTAAGACCTGACCCGCCCACCCGACCGACAGGCATGCGATCACATCCTTGCTCCCCCGTTGCGCCCACCCGGCCACGCCCCTCTGCCCTGCTGGGTGCCACGGCGGCCCTGGTGCTGGTCATGGGCCTGCTCCCCACCACCGTCCGGGCCATGGGCCTGACGGTGACCCCGCAGGCACAGACGTGCAGCCCGGTGGCGCGCAGCGCGAACGCCCTGCAACCCATGCCCGCTGCGGCCCAGCAGCGCCTGCCCGAAAGCCAGGCGGTGACCGGGCGGCACGACCTGGCCTGGGTCTGGCTGGGCTCGCCCACGCGGCGCTACCCCCACGGTGCGCTGGGCTCACCGGCCCATGCGGGCAGCGTGCACGCGTTGGCCAAATCCCGCACCGGCGACTGGAAGCAGGTGGGCTTGGAGCTGCCGCTGAACCGGGTGTACGAGGACCGGGTGCCGCGCATCGTGGACCTTGACCAGGACGGGCGCGAAGAGATCGTGCTGATCGAGGCCGACGCGCTGCGCGGTGCCGCGCTGGTGGTGCTCGGCCTGGACCACGCCCCAGAGGGCCCACGCTTGGTCGAGCGCGCCCGCGGCCCGTTTGCGGGCACGACCTTTCGCTGGCTCAACCCGGTGGGGGTGGCCGACTTCGACGCCGACGGCAAGCTGGACCTGGCGAGTGTGGTGACGCCCCACATCGGTGGCGTGCTGCAGCTGCTGCACTACCGGCCGCCCGCGCTGGTGCCGTATGCGCGGGCGCTGGATGTGTCCAACCACCGCATGGGCGCGCTGGAGCAAGACCTGGCGGTGATCGTGGAGCAGCCGGGCCACCGCCCGACCGTCGTGGTGCCCGACATGGCGCGCCGCGCCCTGCACGCGCTGCGCTGGGACGCGCCGGGCCAGTGGACCGAGCTGGCCGACCTGAAGCCGCTGCCCGGTCTGATCGAACGGCTCACGCCACTGCCCGACGGCGCTTGCGCCCTGCTGGCCGATGGCCGCACGCTGCGGGTGACGCTGACGCACTGACGGCGTGGTGCCGCAGCGGGCACCGAGCGTCTCAGTGTTTGAGCACTTGGCGCAGGGTGGCCGCCAGCTCGGGCGCGGCGAACTTGGCCACATAAGCGTCGGCCCCCACCGAGTGCACGTGCGCTTCGTTGGCGGTGCCGGTGAGCGACGAATGGATCACCACCGGGATCGATTTGAAGCGCGGGTCTGCCTTGATGTTGCGGGTGAGCGTGAAACCGTCCATGACCGGCATTTCCAGATCGGTCAGCACCAGGGCCACCTTGTCTTGCACCGTCTTGCCTTCGGCGGCGGCCTCGGCCGCGATGCTGACCAGGCGGTCCCAGGCTTCCTGACCGGTCTTGGTCATCACATAGGGCGTGCCCATGGCGTTGAGGCCTTGCTCCAGCATCATGCGCGCCACCGGCGAATCGTCGGCCGCCAGGATGATGCTGCCCGGTGGCAAGCTCACGGCGGCACCCACCAGTTCCGGGGTGATGGCTTTGTCGGCGGTGGGCATCACATTGCGCAGGATCTGTTCCACATCCAGCACCTGCACCAGACGGGATTTTTCGGCGTCGCCGTCGAGCTTTGCGATGCTGGTCACCAGGTCGCCGCCGTTGCCCTCGGCAGCCAGCACGTCGCTCCAGTCCAGCCGCACGATTTCAGCCACTTCTTCCAGCGCAAAGGCCTGGGTGGTGCGGGCGTACTCGGTCACCATGAGGATGGTGAGCCCGCGCTTGGGCACGCAGCCCACGGCGGCTGGCAGATCGATCACCGGGATGATCTGCCCGCGAATGTTGGCCACGCCCAGCACATGGGCGGGTGCGTTGGCGATGGCGGTGATGGTGGGCATGACCAGGATCTCGCGCACCTTGAACACGTTGATGCCAAACAGCTCGCGGCGCTCGCTGCCCGGCGCTTCGCCCAGCCGGAACAGCAGGAGTTCAAACTTGTTGTTGCCGGCGAGCTTGGTGCGTTCCTGGGCGTCGAGGAGTTCGGTGGTCATGGCGGCGGATCCGGAATGAAGATCGCCCCAGCATAGGCAACCCGGCTCTGCCATCAGCCGCGAATGAACACGGCTTTCACCCCTTTGTTTGCGGCACCGGAGGCGCCAGGCTGGCGGCGCCGGCCTCGGTGTCCACCGCCTTCTGCACCGCTTTGTAGAACGCCTCCCGCGCCTCGCTGGCCTCCGGGTCGGTGGCGCCACCACCCCAGTTGGCGTTGGTGGCGATCACGATCTGGCGCTTCGGATCGATGAAGATGCCCTGGCCGAAGATGCCGCGCGCGGCAAAACTGCCGTCGTCGTAGGTCCACCACTGGTAGCCGTAGCCGCGCCCGGGGAGGTTGATGCCGGTGCGGGTGGTGGTGGCTTCCTGCAGCCAGCCATCGGGCAGCAGGTTCTGGCCGTTCGCCTGCGCGCCGTTCAGGATGAACTGCCCGAAGCGGGCGTAATCGCGGCTGGCGGCCTGGATGCAACAGCCGCTGATTTCCTGCCCGGTCTTGCTGAGAATCCAGGTGGCCTGTTGCTCCATGCCGGCGGGCTGCCAGATTTTTTCAGACAGGTAGGTCGACAGCGGCTGGCCGGTGGCGCGCGACACCAGCACGCCCACCAGGTTGGTCTCGCCGGTGCTGTAGAGCCAGCGCGTGCCGGCGGGCGCTTCGCGGGGCAGCTTTCGCAGGTAGCTCACCAGCGCGTCCACACCCGGCTCGGGCTGGTGGTTGTTGAAACGGGCCACGTCGGACTGCGGGTCTCCGTAGTCTTCGTTCCACCGGATGCCGGAGGTCATGGTCAGCAGCTGGCGGATGCTGACATAGTCGTAGGCCGAGCCCTTCATCTCGGCGATGTAGTCGCTGACCTTGTCGTCCATGCTTTTGATGTGGCCGTCGCGAACGGCCGCGCCCACCAGCGTGGAGGTGATGGACTTGGCGACCGAAAAGCTGGTCCAGCGGCCGTCGCTGCCGAAGTCCAGCCCGTAACGTTCCAGCCGCAGCTGACCCTTGTGGAGGATCAGCAGCGCAGCGCTGCGCTAGCCCTGCATGAACGCATCCACATCCAGCGGCAAAGCCAGCGGCGCACCCGGGGGCAGCGGCGACGCGGTGTTGTCGGCCGGAATCACACGGTGCTTGGCCAGAAAGGGCAGCCGGTCCAGCGCGCGGAAGGCCGCGTCGCGCTGCGACTCTTTCCAGAACAGCACGTCGCGGTCGGTGGGGAAATGGGCCAGGAAGCCCCGGGTTTCTTTGTCCAGGCTGAACCAGCCGACCAGGCCCGCAACCCCCAGGACCAGCAAGGACGACAAAGCCACGGTCTTGAACTTCATGCTGAGGCTCCTGGGCAAATGGTATGCGGAGACGCTCAGTATGACGGGTGGTTGCGCCGCCGCAGGGGCCGCCATGGCGGCGGTTGCGAGGGCCAGATGGCCAGCGTCTAGGGCCGCTGCGCCGCGAACAGTGCCCGTACCGCGAGCAGGTTCTTTCGGGTGGCCAGCGGCGCAGCGGGGTCTTCACCTTGGCCAGCCGGTGCGGCTTGCGCTGCCTTCAGCCGTTCTTCGGCCAGCTCCAGCAAGGCCTGGGCCTGGGTTTCGGCAGTTTCGTTCCACCGGTTCGGCGCGCGCGGGGAAAGCCCTCGCGCCAGCAGCCAGGCGACCTTGTCCACTTGGTGGGCGGCGTGGGTTCGCTTCACCGCGAGCAGCAGCAGGTTGCTGCCGTTTTCATCCACAAACCGGACGTTGGCACCCCGGCTGAGCAGGAAATCGAGCACATCGGTGCGCGTGGCCAGGGCCAGCGCCGGGCCGTAGCGGCCGGCGTACTGGTCTTCGCGCTGTTCGATGTCGCCACCTTTGGCCACCAGCAGCTTCAGGGCTTCCAGGTCGTTGCCGGCCGCCGCGAACAAGGTCGGTGACAGCAGGTTTTCACCACCCACGCTTTTCGCCGGGCCGCGCAGGTTCGGGTCCGATCCCACGTCGAGCAGGATCTGCAGGCTTTGGAGCCGGTCGGCGGGCAACCTGGCCTCGAACCCTCGGGGACCGTCAATGAAGAACCGAAGCACCGAGCCTTGGTGGTCGCCGACAAAGAAGTCGCGGGCTCGGTCGTAGGTTTTTTCTTGCTGGAAGCTCCCGCCCTTGACCAGGTAGTCTCTCAGCTCGTCGGCGGTGATGCGGCCTTCGGCCATCTTCACCGCGTAGGCCCGCAGCGCAGAACGGTTGGCGAGTTCGGCCACGGCACCCCCGGGCCGGATGGCGCTGGCGCCAGGCGCAGACGCATCCTTGGGCGATTGGGCGAAGCCGCTCGCGTGCAGTCCCAGGGCAGCGGCGATGATGATCAGCGGGGTCAAAGCGATGAGGCGCATGGTGGACTCAAGGGTAACGTTGCCGCGGCCGCCGAACACGCCTGCTCTGGCCCGATGGTGCAACCCCAGGGAAAACCCCAGCACGAATCGGAGTCTCCTGTCCAGAAATTCAGACCGCTGTTGGATAACATCGCGGCGCACCAAACCGAACGACCGTTCCTTTTTCTGGAAAGCACGCATGACCGAATCACCTGTACGCCCATGGCACCCGACGTACCAGCAGGTGGGCATTGCCCCGGCACTGGAGCCGCTGCCCCACCGCAATCTGGCCGAGCTGGCCCACGAGTGCTGCAAGAAATGGGAGGCCGAGAGCCAGGTCAAGGCGGCCTTCAGCTGCGTGGTGCCCAACGGCATGAACGGCCGCCTGAGCTTTGCCCAGGTGGACGAACTGTCGGACGCGTTCGCCGGTTATCTGCGCGCGGTGGCGGGCCTGAAGGCGGGCGACCGCGTCGCCGTGCAACTGCCCAACAGCCTGGGTTACCCGGTGGCGGCGCTCGGCGTGTTCAAGGCCGGTTGCGTGCTGGTGAACACCAACCCGCTCTACACCGAAACCGAAATGATCCACCAGTTCAACAACGCCGGCGCCCAGGTGCTGGTGATGGTGGACATGTTTGCCGACAAGCTGCCCGCCGTGCTGGCCAAGACGGGCATCAAACAGGTGGTGCTGGCGGCGGTGTCGGAATTCTTCCCGGCCATCCCTGGGGCCATCGTGCGCGGTGTGCAGCGCTACTGGAACCGGGTGCTGCCGCCGGTGACGGCGCCGCACATCCGCCTGAAAGACGCGCTGGCCCAGGGCCGCGCCACGCTGGCCAAGACCCCGGCCCGCACCTATTGGGAAGGCGTGGGGCGCAACGACCTGGCCCTGCTGCAGTACACCGGCGGCACCACTGGTGTGAGCAAGGGCGCGATGCTCACCCACGACAACCTGATCAACAACATCCAGCAGACCCGCGCCATGGGCCAGAGCCACATGGCCATGGGCCAGGAATGTGTGCTCACCGCCCTGCCCCTGTACCACATCTTCGCCTTCACGGCCAACCTGCTGGGCTTCCTGTCCATCGGCGGACACAACGTGCTCATCCCCAATCCGCGCCCGGTGCAGAACCTGCAACGCGCGATGGAAAACTTCCCGGTGACCTGGATGACCGGGGTCAACACCCTGTTCAACGGCCTGCTCAACGAAGAGTGGTTCGTGGCCTACCCCCCCAAGACGCTCAAGGCCTCCATCTCGGGCGGTACCGCGCTGCACACCGCGGTGGCACAGCGCTGGCGCGAGCTGACGAAGACGCCGATCGCCGAAGGCTACGGCCTGACCGAAACCTCGCCGGTGGTGAGCTTCAACCCGCTGACCGGCACACCCCGCGACGGCAGCATCGGCATTCCCGCCCCGGGGACCGACGTGCGACTGGTGGGCGACGATGGGCAGGACGTGGCCACTGGTGCGCCGGGCGAGATCTGGGTGCGCGGCCCGCAGGTGATGCGGGGCTACTGGAACGCCGAGGAAGAAACCGCCAAGGTCATGAACGGTGACTGGTTCGCCACCGGCGACGTGGCGGTGATGGACGATGCCGGCTTCATGCGCATCGTGGACCGCAAGAAGGACATGGTGCTGGTGTCGGGCTTCAACGTGTACCCCAACGAGGTGGAAGACGTGATCGCCGACATGGACCACGTGCTGGAGGTGGCGGTGATCGGCGTGCCCGACGGCAAGACTGGCGAAGCCGTGCGCGCCTATGTGGTGCAGAACCCGGACCACGCCAAGGAGGTGACGCCGGCCGACGTGATCGCCCACTGCAAGCAGCACCTGGCCGCCTACAAGGTGCCCAAGCTGGTGGTGGTGCGCGACGAACTGCCCAAGAGCCCGATCGGCAAGGTGCTGCGCAAGGACCTGCGCAAGGCCGTGGCCGAAGAGATGAGCCGCGGCTGAGCCCCCAATCCATCCTGAAAAGAGAACTCCAACATGATCTCCGAATTCGAGACCAAGCTGCTGGGCATCATGATGATCGTCATCATGCTCGGCATGGGCGCGTCGCTCACCTGGCGCGACTTCCGCATCGCCTTCCGCAAGCCCAAGGGCGTGATGGTGGGTCTGCTGTGCCAGTACGGCATCATGCCGCTGCTGGGCTTTGTGCTGGCCAAGGCACTGGACCTGTCACCCGGCCTGACCGTGGGTTTGATTCTCATGGCCTGCATGCCCGGCGGTACCACCTCCAACATCTTCACCTACTTCAGCAAGGCGGTGCTGGCGCTGTCCATCATGATGACCTCGGTGTCGTCGCTGATCGCGCTCGGCATGGTGCCTGCGCTGCTGGAGTTCTATTCGCAGTTGGCCGGACTGAGCGGTGATTTCAAGATCCCGGCGGGCAACGTGGCGCAGGTGCTGTTCGTGCTGCTGGTGCCTACGGTGATCGGCATGGTGCTGCGCAAGCTCAACCCCAACATCGGCGCCACCATCGAACTGGTGGGCGGCATGCTGGGCGTGGCGGTGATCCTGTTCCTGGTGTTCACCTGGATCCCGCGCAACCACATGCTGCTGGCCAGCACGCCGTGGTACGTGTTCTTCGCCGCCATCGGGCTGGGCATCTTCGGCATCGCGCTGGGCTACACGCTGGCCCGCCTGCTCAAGCAGGACCCGAACCGCAGCCGCACCATCGCGCTGGAGACCGGCATCCAGAACGGCCCGCTGGCGGTGCTGATCGTCACGCTGACCTTCACCGGCCCGATGCAGCAAGAAGTGCTGCTGATCCCGGTGCTGTACTCGCTGTTCATCGTGATCACCTCCAGCATCGTGACGGTGTTCTTCCGCCGCAAGAGCGAGGCCGAGGCCGTGGCCCGCGACCGCGCCAAAGACGGTTCGGTGATGGCGGGCTGAGCCATGCCCCTGCGATGAGCAACCGAAGCCGGCGCGGCGCCGACACCGGCCCGTCCGCCGAGCCGGACCCTTCGCTCATCGGACAGGCCATTCTGTCGCTGGTCGGCCAGGTGCCCGCTTCGAAGAAGCGGCCGAGCCAGACGCCGGCCGAAGACGCCCGCCAGGCGGCCAACACGGCGGCGGCCAAGGCGGCGCTGGCGGCAGGGGCTCTGGCACTGCCGCCCGGCGTGCTGGGCTGGCTGACCATCCTGCCGGAGATGCTGGGTGTGTGGCGCCTCCAGCGCCAGATGGTGGCCGACATCGCGGCGCTGTACGGCAAACACGCCACGCTGACGCCGGAACAGGTGGTGTACTGCCTGTTCCGGCACACGGCGGCGCAGGGCGTGCGCGACCTGGTGGTGCGCGTGGGGCAGCGCACGCTGGTGCGGCGCGCCTCGCCGTTGTTGATCCGCACCATCACCCGGCGCGTGGGCGCGAAGCTCGCCCAGCGGGCCGCAGGCAAGGGGCTGGCGCGGTGGGTGCCGGTGCTGGGCGCGCTGGGCATGGGCGCCTACGCGTACGCCGACACCGCGCAGGTGGCGGCAACAGCGATCAACCTGTTCGAGGGGGTGATCGAGGTCGAGGCGGTGGAGGTGGGCTGAACCGCCGGGTGCGCTGTGCGCCAGCGCGTTCAGTGCGTGGTGCCCGCGTGGCGCGATGGGGGTGGCGCCACACCAGCACCCAGCGCGGTGCGCACGATCAGGCGCAGGCCGACCACCATGTCGTCCAGCGGCATGCAGGGGCTGCCCTGTTCCGCCAGCCAAGGCAGATGCACGAAACCGCCGCGCGCGCGGCGCAGGCCGGGCCGGGTGGCCAGGGCGTGCATGAGGCCGTAGAACACGTGGTTGCAGACGAAGGTGCCAGCGGTCTGCGAGACCTCGGCGCGCAG
>JALOSH010000426.1 GCA_025458545.1 Hydrogenophaga sp. | reverse complement strand
GCGCTGGTCGACATGCTCAAGGCCAACGGTGTGAAAACCGTGGCCCTCATCTACGTGGACGACCTGTTCGGCCTGGAGAACTACGCCGCCTTCAAAGTCGCCCTGCAGGGCAGCGGCATCACCATGGTGGAAGACAAGAGCTACCCCGGCGGCGTGAAAGACCTGTCGCCGGTGCTGCGCTCGATGAAAGACAAGAACCCCGACGCGTTCGTGGGCTTCACCTACCCGCCCGACACCATCCTGGCCAGCCGCCAGGCCAAGGAGATCGGTTTCAACCCGAAGTTCTTCTACGCTTCGGTCGGCACCGCCTTCCCGCTGTACAAAAACGTGATGACACCCGCCGGCGCCGAAGGGGTGCTGGGCATGGGCTCCTGGAACAGCAAGACCAGCCCGGGTGCCAAGGCCTACTTCGACGCCCACGTGGCCAGCCAGAAGAAAGAACCGGACCGCTGGGCCAGCGGCGCCTGCTGGGCCGGCCTGGAGATTCTGACCAACGCGGTCAAGGCGCAGGGTCTGGACCGCAAGGCCATCCGCGACTACGTGGCGGGCACCACCCACAAAACCATCCTCGGCGACATCCGCTTCGACGGCAGCCAGAACGTGGGCACGCCGGGCACGGTGGGCCAGTGGCAGAACGGCGAGTTCGAGGTGGTGTGGCCGCAGCGAGTGGCCACCGCGAAGCTGAACCCTGCCAAGCCTGCCTGGAAGTGATTTGACCCACCCCCGCGCCGCGCCTGCGGCGCGTCACCCCCTCAAGGGGGCAATGCCTGCGGGCCGGCGGAGCCGGACCCGCGGCATTCTTGGATGAAACCCTTCGCTCCGGACATTGCTTTTCTCACCTCCCCATGTCGTTCTCTGCCTGGCTCGAACTCCTGGTCTCCGGTCTCATCACCGGGGGCATTTACGCGCTGGTCGCGCTCGGGCTGAACCTGCAGTACGGCCTGATGCGCATCCTCAACATCGCGCACGGGGAATTCCTGATGGTGGGGGCCTACCTCACCTGGATGGCGCAGACCACGCTGGGCCTGAACCCGCTGCTCATGGTGCCGGTGTCGTTCGGCATGTTGTTCGTGCTGGGCTGGGTGATCCACCGGCTGTGCTTCCGCCGCCTCACCGTCACCTCGCCCAACCTCGACATCTTCGAAGCGCGTGGCCTGATGGTGGCCTTTGGCCTGATGTTCCTGGTGCAGAACTTTGCATCGTGGATGTGGGGCGGTGACCTGCGCGGTTACGACTTCATGACCGAGCCGGTGCAGATTCCACTGCCCGACGGCAACGCGCAATTTGCGGGCAACAAGCTGCTGGTGTTTGCGCTGGCGTTGTTGTTCTCCGGCGCGCTGATCGTGCTCATGCGCACCACGCTGCTGGGCAAGGGCGTGCGCGCGCTCATGCAGTCGCCCACCGGCGCGCAACTCATGGGCATCAACACCCAGCGCCTGCACCCGCTCATGTTCGGCATCGGCCTGGGTCTGTCGGGCGTGGCCGGTGCGCTGCTGTCCATGGCCTACACCATCAGCCCGTCCATGGGCGAGCCCTACACCGTCACCGCGCTGATCGTCATCACCCTGGGCGGCTTCGGCAGCATGGGCGGTGCGCTGGCGGGCGGCCTGCTGCTGGGCGTGATCGAGGCCCTGGGCATGCATTTCACCAACCCATCGCTCAAGGCCTTGCTGAGCTACGTGGTCTTCATCAGCGTGCTGTTGTTGCGGCCTGAAGGTCTGTTCTCGCGGAAATCACGCAAAGCATGAACCCCCGTCAATTGTTGATCCGCGACCTGCTGGTCCTGTTCGGTCTCACTGGCTGGGCGCTGGCGCTGCCCGGTTTCGCCAGCGAGTTCGCCGTGTCCATGGCGCTCACCTGCCTGATGTACGTCGCGCTCTCGTCGAGCTGGGCGCTGTTCTGCGGCACCACGCGCTACCTGTCGCTGGCCACCTCGGCCTTCTTTGGTATCGGTGCCTACACCAGCGCCATCTTGCTGGAGCAGCTGTCATGGGTCCAGGCCATCGCCATGGGATCGTTGATCGCGGCCGCGGTGGCGGTGGTGATGGGTGCCGCCGTGCTGCACCTGCGCGGCACCTACTTCGCGGTGCTCACCTTCGGCATGACCGAGCTGATCCGCCACGCCATCAGCTACTTCGAGAAGAGTGTGACCGGCACCGTGGGCCGTGTGCTCATGGTGGTGCCCGAGCGCGACACCGTCTACCTCACCGTGCTCGCGCTCGCTGTGATCACGGTGGCGCTGTCCATCACCATCCGGCGCACCCGCTTTGGTCTGGCGATGCTCGGGATCGGCGCCGACGAGCAGCGCGCGCAGACCCTGGGTGTGAACACACGCTGGGTCAAGGTGGTGGGCTTCGCGCTCACCGCTGCGGTGGCCGGTGCGGTGGGCGCGGCCATGTCGGTGCGCTGGACCTACATCGACCCGCACACCGTGTTCAACCCCTTCATCGGTTTCCAGACCGTGCTGATCGCGCTCATCGGCGGCGCGGCCACGCTGTGGGGCCCGCTGATCGCCGCCATCGTGTTCAGCGTGCTGGCCGAAACACTGCGG
>JALOSH010000425.1 GCA_025458545.1 Hydrogenophaga sp. | reverse complement strand
AAAGGCAACGCTCGCGTTGCCTTTTTTCTTGGGCGGTCGAAAACGGCGACCGAATGGGCGCTGGGCGCCTTGATCGGGCACGGCACTTGCAACAAAATGCAACGCTCACGCCAGCGCCGGTCCTGCCGATAACGTGAGAAGTCACCCCGCCGATGGATTTTCGCCACAGGTTCATCGGTTTCCACACGCTCACGAGGTCGGGATTTGTCCAGCGCCAGCTCTTTGTCATCACAAGCCATGCCAGCGGCCGCGCGCCGCCGTGGCCGACGCGCGGATGCCCTGATCGCGCTGGCCGTGATCGCCGCCGTGCTGGCCCTGCACGCGGTCACCGACCTGTTCAGTGGACTGGAGCGGCGCTTCTACGACTTTGCCAGCACCCACACCGAGCGCCAGCCCAGCGAGCGCATCGCCATCATCGCCATCGACGACCAGAGCCTGGCCAACATCGGCCGCTGGCCGTGGCCGCGCGATGTGCACGCCCAGCTGATCGACCAGTTGCAGGCCGCGGGCGCCAAGACCGTGGCCCACACCGCCCTGTTCTTTGAGCCCCAGACCGCGCCTGGGCTGGACAGCTTGCGGGCCTTGCGCACCGAGATCGAGGGCGACACATGGCCCGACCTCGGACCGGTGGCCCGGGACAACCTGGTCCGCTCCATCGCCCAAGCCGAGCAGCGGCTCGATGCCGACGGCCGCCTGGTGGCCAGCATGGCCCGTGCGGGCAATGTGATCGTGCCCTCGGTGTTCGAACTCGGCGAACCCGTGGGTCGGCCCGACCAGCCTTTGCCCGCCTTCGCGCAGACGAGCGCTGTGCCCGACACCACCGGTTTTGGATTCCCTGCGCTGCGGACGCAGCAGCCCATTGCACCCATCGGTGAGTCGGCCGCTGCCGTGGCCCACCTCAACCAGCTGCAAGACAGCGACGGCGCGGTGCGCCAGGAGCCGCTGCTGGTGAATTTTGACGGCCACGCCGTGCCGTCCATGGGCCTGGCACTGGCGGCCCACAGCCTGAACCTGGGCGCTCAAGACCTGCGGCTCCTGCCCGGACAAGGGCTGATGCTGGGACGCCAGCGCATCACCACCGATGCCCAGGCGCGCGTGCTGCCGCAGTTTTACCCGGACCGAAACGGCCGCCCCGCCTTTCCGGCCGACTCCTTCTTTGACGTGTTGTCCGGCAAGATCCCGGCCGACAAATACGCCGGCAAGATCGTCATCGTGGGCGCCACCGCAGCGGGTGTGGGCACCTTGTTCACCACGCCGGTGGCGGCGGCCATGTCGCCCGCAGAAATCCTGGCGCACATCAGCTCCAGCATCTTGCAGGGCCATTTCATCGCCCAGCCGGTCTGGAGCGGTCTGGCGGCGGGGGCTTTGCTGCTGGTCGTGGCGGCCTACCTCGTGTTTGTTTTGCCGCGTCTGTCGGCCACGCGCGGCGCCTGGTTGTCGGGCGCGCTGTTCGTGCTCCTGCTCGGCACCGAATTCGGCTTGCTCACACTGGCTGCGCAGTGGTTGCCGCTGGTGCTTCCGGCGGCGCTGTTGCTGATCGGTCACCTCACTCTGGTGACGCGGCGTTTCGGGGTGACCGAAGCGCGCAAGCTGAAAACCGACGCCGAGTCGGCGGAGACCAACCGCATGATGGGCCTGGCCCTGCTCGGACAGGGGCAGCTCGACATGGCCTTCGACCGGCTTCAGCGCGTGCCGCACAGCACCGCGCTGATGGGCAACCTGCGGCAGCTGGCGCTGGATTTCGAGCGCAAGCGGCAGTTCAACAAGGCGCAGTCGGTGTACGAACACATGGCCAAGCTCGACCCGCGCGACGCCGATGTGACCACCCGCCTGAAGCGGGCCCAGAACCTGTCGGAAACCGTGATGCTCGGCGCCGCCGGATCGCACCCGGGTGGCACCTTGCTGCTCACCGGTGGCGGGATCGAGAAGCCCATGCTCGGGCGCTACCAGGTGGAAAAAGAGCTGGGCAAGGGCGCCATGGGTGTGGTGTACCAGGGCCGCGACCCCAAGATCGGCCGTGTGGTGGCCATCAAGACCCTGGCGCTGAGCGCCGAGTTCGAGGGCAGCGAGCTGGACGATGCGCGCTCGCGCTTCTTCCGCGAGGCCGAAACCGCCGGGCGTTTGCAGCACCCGAACATCGTCACCATTTTTGACGCCGGCGAGGAACTCGATCTGGCCTACATCGCCATGGAGTTCCTGCAAGGCCGCGACCTGCTCGACCACACCCGGCCCGGCGCGCTGCTGCCGGTGGCCACGGTGTTGGCGATCGGTGAGCGCGTGGCGCAGGCGCTCGATTACGCGCACCGGCAAAACGTGGTGCACCGAGACATCAAGCCCGCCAACATCATGTTCGACCCGGCGTCGGACAGTGTGAAGGTCACCGACTTCGGCATCGCGCGCATCACCGACGCCAGCCGCACCAAGACCGGCATGGTGCTGGGCACACCGAGTTTCATGTCGCCCGAGCAGCTGGCGGGCCAGCGCATCGATGGCCGTTCCGATCTCTACTCGCTCGGTGTGATGCTGTTCCAGCTGCTGACCGGGCAGCTCCC
>JALOSH010000424.1 GCA_025458545.1 Hydrogenophaga sp. | reverse complement strand
TTTGTACGCTCATAAGGGGCGGATTGTATCGACGCCCCCCGGGCCGGGCCGGACCCGCTTATTATCAAAAGTTGCCTTCGTCACGGCCCACCGGCCGCACGCCACCTTGAAATCCGAACCCCCGCATTCTGTTTTGCCCGCCGTCACCCCGGCCAGCGCCACCGTGTTGTCGGTGCGCGGCGCGCGCACGCACAACCTGAAGAACATCGACCTCGACATCCCCAAGCACGCGCTGGTGGTGATCACCGGGCTCTCGGGTTCGGGCAAGTCCAGTCTGGCCTTTGACACGCTGTACGCCGAAGGCCAGCGCCGCTATGTTGAAAGCCTGAGCGCCTATGCGCGGCAGTTCCTGCAACTGATGGACAAGCCCGACGTGGACCTGATCGAAGGCCTGTCGCCCGCGATTGCCATCGAGCAAAAAGCCACCAGCCACAACCCGCGCTCCACTGTGGGCACGGTGACCGAGATCCACGACTACCTGCGCCTGCTCTACGCCCGCGCCGGTACACCCTACTGCCCGGAGCACGATCTGCCACTGGCCGCCCAAAGCGTGGCGCAGATGGTGGACGCGGTGCTGGCGCTGCCGCAAGACACGCGGCTCATGATCCTGGCGCCGGTGGCGCGCGAAAAAAAGGGCGAGTTCACTGAGCTGTTTGCCGACATGCAGGCCCAGGGCTATGTGCGCTTCCGCATCAACGGCGAGGTGCTGGAGGCCGAGGCCCTGCCCGCGCTGAAAAAGACCGAGAAACACAACATCGACGTGGTGATCGACCGCATCAAGGTGCGACCCGACCTCGACGAAACCGGCGCCAACCCGCTGCGGCAACGCCTGGCCGAGAGCTTCGAGGCCGCGCTGCGCCTGGCCGAGGGCCGGGCCCTCGCGCTGGAGATGGACAGCGGCACCGAACACGGCTTCTCGGCCAAGTTCGCCTGCCCGGTCTGCAGCTACAGCGTGGGCGAGCTGGAGCCGCGCCTGTTCTCCTTCAACTCCCCCATGGGCGCCTGCCCGGCGTGCGACGGCCTGGGCCACACCGAGGTGTTCGACCCCGAGCGCGTGGTCGCTTTCCCCACGCTCAGCCTGGCCAGCGGCGCCATCAAGGGCTGGGACCGGCGCAACGGCTACTACTTCGCCATGATCGAGAGCCTGGCGGCGCACTACCAGTTTGATGCCGAGGCGGCCTGGGAGTCGTTGCCCGAAGCGGTTCAGCAGGTGCTGCTGTATGGCTCGGGCGAGGAAGACATCAAGTTCAGCTACGCGCTGGAATCGGGCGAACGCGCCGGCAAGAAGATCAGCAAAAAACACCCCTTCGAAGGCATCATCCGCAACTTCGAGCGGCGTTACCGCGAGACCGATTCTTCTCATGTGCGCGAAGAACTCGCCCGCTACCGCGCCACCCAACCTTGCCCGGAATGTGGCGGCACCCGGCTGCGCAAGGAAGCGCGCCACGTGTTCGTGGGCGAGGGCGAACACAAGCAGCCCATTTACAAGATCAGCCACATCACGCTCGGCGAATCGCTGGCCTACTTCAGCACACTGCACCTGCCCGGTGCCAAGGGCGACATCGCCGCGCGCGTGATCAACGAGATCCGCCAGCGCCTGAAGTTCCTGAACGACGTGGGCCTGAACTACCTGAGCCTGGACCGCAGCGCCGACACGCTCTCGGGCGGCGAGGCCCAGCGCATCCGCCTGGCCAGCCAGATCGGCAGCGGCCTGACCGGTGTGATGTACGTGCTCGACGAGCCCAGCATCGGCCTGCACCAGCGCGACAACGACCGCCTCATCGCCACGCTGCAACACCTGCGCAACCTGGGCAACACGGTGCTGGTGGTCGAGCACGACGAGGACATGATCCGCTGCGCCGACCACGTGATCGACATGGGCCCCGGCGCGGGTGTGCACGGCGGCCATGTGATGGCGCAAGGCAGCTGCGCCGAGGTGATGGCCACGCCCGGCTCTTTGACCGGTCAGTACCTGAGCGGCGCGCGCGCCATCGCCGTGCCCCACCGGCGCACACCCTGGCTGCCGGTGAACAAGGCCGCCGCAGCGGCAAAGGCCGCGCCGATCAAGTCGCGCTTCCCCATGAGCCCGGCCGCCGAGCGCCGCAGCGCGCGAGAGGCACAACACCTCGCCACGCTGGGCGAGTTGCAAGAGATCCGCGTGGTCAACGCCACCGGCCACAACCTGAAGGGCGTGAGCGTGGCCTTCCCGGTCGGTCTGCTCACCTGCGTCACCGGCGTCTCAGGCTCCGGCAAATCGACCCTGGTGAACGACACGCTCTACGCCGCTGTGGCGCGCACGCTCTACCGTTCGCACGACGAGCCGGCCGAACACGAGGCCATCGAAGGCATCGAACACTTCGACAAGGTCATCAACGTCGACCAGTCGCCGATTGGCCGCACACCGCGCAGCAACGATGGCCGAGATGCCCACCGCCAAAGAGCGCGGCTACGGCCCGGGCCGCTTCAGCTTCAACGTGGCCGGCGGCCGCTGCGAGGCCTGCCAGGGCGACGGTGTGGTCAAGGTCGAGATGCACTTCCTGCCCGACGTCTACGTGCCCTGCGAGGTGTGCAGCGGCCAGCGCTACAACCGCGAAACGCTGGACGTGCAATACAAGGGCAAGAACATCGCGCAGATTCTGGACATGACGGTCGAACAGGCGCACACCTTCTTCACCGCCGTGCCCACGCTGCACCGCAAGCTGCAGACGCTGATGGACGTGGGCCTGACCTACATCCAGCTCGG
>JALOSH010000423.1 GCA_025458545.1 Hydrogenophaga sp. | reverse complement strand
GCAAACGACAAGGCGCTTCACCTTCCGGCGCCGGGGCGCTGCCTACACTGCCGCCATGTCCGCAACCTCCGCCAACCGCTACCACCCGCTGGCCCGTGCCCTGCACTGGCTGCTCGGGCTGGCCATCGTGTCCAATTTTGCGCTCGGCATTTACATGCACGAGCTGCCGTTTTCGCCCGCGCGCTTGCAGTACTACAGCTGGCACAAATGGGCGGGCGTGCTGATTCTGGTGTTTTCGGCCGTGCGTTTGCTGACGCGCCTGGTGTCGTCACCGCCAGCGCTGCCCCAGGCCATTGAAAGCGCCATGCCGGGCTGGCAGAAGCGGGCGCACCAGGCCACACACCTGGGTCTGTACCTGCTGTTCTTTCTGGTGCCGCTGTCGGGCTGGGCTTTCAGCTCGGCGTCCGGATTCCCTGTGGTGGTGTTCGGTGTGTTGCCGCTGCCCGACTTTGTGCCGGTGAGCGAATCCCTGGCCGAGATCCTCAAGGAGGTTCACAAGTTTGCCGCGCTGGGCATGGCTGCGCTGGTGCTGCTGCATGTGGCGGGTGCCCTCAAGCACCACTTCATCGACCGCGACGGTCTGTTGGGCAGGATGACTTGACCCCTTGCGCCGCTTCGCGTCTTCTCCCCAGGGGGACGCGGCCAGTGGCCCGGCAAAGCCGGTTCCACGGCCGCCCTGGCGGCTGGCGCGACTCGTGATGGTTGGATTGTTGGAGTATTGAAATGAAGATTCGTTTGTTGTCCTTTGCGCTGGCTGCCGCCAGCCTTTTTCCGCTCGCCGCCCAGGCCCAGCAGGCCATCGTCCCGGCCCAGAGCGAGATTGCGTTCACCAGCCGCCAGATGGGCGTGCCGGTCGAAGGCAAGTTCAAGAGCTTCAGCGCCCAGGTGGCGTTCGATCCGGCCCGGCTGGCCACCAGCCAGATCGCGTTCACCGTGGACACCGGCAGCGTCGACATCAACCGCGAGACCAACGCCGAGGTGGTCAAGCCTACCTGGTTCAACGTGGGGGCCTTCCCCAAGGCCACCTTCCAGTCCAGCACCATCAAGCGCATCGACGCGAACAAGTTCGAAGTCGCCGGCAAGCTCAGCATCAAGGGCGTGAGCAGCGACGTGGTGGTGCCCGTGACGGTGGCGCAGACCGGCACCGGCAGCACCGCCGTCACCACCGCCAGCGGTGCGTTTCCGATCAAGCGCCTGAGCTTCCGCATTGGCGAGAAGGAGTGGACCGACACCTCGATCGTGGCCGACGAGGTGCAGGTGAAGTTCAGGATCGCGCTGACCGGCGTGGGCAAGCTGTAACCCCCCGCGCCGCTGCGCGTCTCCCCCCAGGGGGCGATGCCTGTGGCCCGGCAAAGCCCGGTTCCACGGCATCCTGGGCTCAGGACACGCGCTTCGGTGCCCTTTTGGTTTTCTGGCTCTTTTTTAACAGTGTTCCTTTCCTCTCACCCTCAACCCAGGAGTTCAACCATGCGCAAGTCCCTCTCCCTGCTGGCCGCTGCGGCCGTGCTGTCCACCGCTGGCATCGCCCAGGCCAACACCTACCAGATCGACCCGACCCACACCAAGGTGATTTGGGAACAGCTGCACTTCGGCACCTCGACCAACCGCGGCAGCTGGACCAAGAAGAGCGGCACGGTGCAGTTTGACCGCGCCGCCAAAACCGGCAAGGTGGAACTGGTGCTGGACATGACCTCGGTGAGCACCGGCGTGGCGCCGTTTGACGGCCACCTCAAGGGCGACGATTTCTTTGCGGTCGACAAATTCCCCACCGCCACCTTCGTGGGCGACAAGTTCGTCTTCAACGGCGACAAGGTCAGCGAAGTGCAGGGCAAGCTGACGATGCGCGGCCAGACCCACCCGGTCACGCTCAAGGCGGTGCGCTTCAACTGCTTTGACCACCCGATGCTCAAGCGCGAAGTCTGCGGTGGCGACTTCGAGTCCACCATCAAGCGCAGCCAGTGGGGCGTGAACTGGGGCCTGACCATGGGCGTGGCCGACGACACCAAGCTGACGATTCAGGTCGAAGCTATTAAACAGTAACCTCCCTGCGCCGCTTTGCGGCTTCCCCCCTGGAAGGGGGGACCACACCAGCGGTCTGGCGAAGCCAGTCCCGCGGTGTGTGCTGGGTTGAGGCACTGCTTTCCTCGACCAGTTTTTGTTCTCCCTTCAAAGGCCCGCTGTTGCGGGCCTTTGTCATGGGCGGGTGGCTTGTTCCAGTTGGGTCAGGAAGTGCAGCGCGTGTTCGCGGTCGGTGCCGCACATCTCGGCGTTCGGCGCCAGAGAGCCGCACACCGCCGGTCGTTCGGGTTGTCCAAACAGCTGGCAGCGCAGGGCTTCGTCGAGGTGCGGGCAGCGCATCCCCGCCGGTTTTCCGTTCGGTAGACCCGGCA
Organism: Hydrogenophaga sp.; assembly: GCA_025458545.1. The sequence goes on along the minus strand of JALOSH010000423.1, from coordinate 170 downwards.
GCGGGCTGCTGATGCTGGGCGCGATGCAGCAGGCGGCGCAGCCGGGACGGCAGTCCATTTCAGACCGCATGGGGTGGGTACCCATCCCCCACCGGAGCGAAGTGTCCGAACCCAAGGCTCCCGTGGATCGGGCTTGGCCCGGCCACAGGGAGCGTCCCCCCTCCCAGCGC
>JALOSH010000422.1 GCA_025458545.1 Hydrogenophaga sp. | reverse complement strand
GGCGTGAGCGCACGCACGATGTCTTGGGCCACCGAGGGCTTCTCGGCAATGACCAGCGTTTTGGCGGAACCTTCAACAGTTTTCATCTCTACAATCAACCTTCACGCGCGCATGCACGCGCACACATGGGTACGCACACACACGCGCGCACCTGCATGAATCAACCTTACCAAAAATTCCGGCCGTGAAGAAAACAGCAGGTTTCGCCAACAGCCCTCGTCCCAGCCCGTCGCGCCCTGCTCCCGCTTCCGTTGCCCCACCTGCCGCCACCAGCCAGCGCCGCATCCAGACGCGCCGCTCCGGGGTGCATGGCAAAGGGGTGTTTGCCGTCGCAGATCTGGCCGAGGGCGAAACCCTGATCGAATACGTGGGCGAGGTGATCCGCTGGGACGAGGCGCTGCGCCGCCATCCGCACGATCCGAGCGATCCGCACCACACCTTCTATTTCCACATCGACGAAGGTCACGTGATCGACGCCAAGTTCGGCGGCAACTCGTCGCGCTGGATCAACCACAGCTGCGCCCCCAACTGCGAAGCCGAGGTGGACGAAGGCCGGGTGTTCATCCGCGCCAAACGCAACATCAAGGCCGGTGAAGAACTTTTCTACGACTACGGCCTGGTGATCGACGAACCTTACACCGCGAAGCTCAAGGCCGAATACCCCTGCTGGTGCGGTGCCAAGAACTGCCGCGGCACCTTGCTGGCGCCGAAGCGCGGTGGCCGCGCGACGAAACTGGGATGACACCCCTGCGCCGCTTCGCGTCTTCCCCCCTGGGGGGACGCACCCAGTGGCCCGGCAAAGCCGGTTCCACGGGTGCCCTGGGAGGTGTCCCGCGCTCCGGAGCAGCGCATGGCCCGGACCTTTCACTGGCGGACCATGTCTGACCTGCTCGCCCACGTCGAAGGCATCTGGCAGGCGGTGGTGCCGCGCTTGCCGGGCTTCACGGTGGAGGTCTTGCCGAGCATCGATTCGACCAACAGCGAACTGATGCGCCGGGCGCGCGCGGGCCTGATGGAGCCGGTGCTGCTGGCGACCGACGAACAGACCGCCGGGCGCGGGCGCCTGGGCAAGGGCTGGCACAGCCGGGCGGGCCAGTCGCTCACCTTTTCGCTCGCCCTGCCGCTGGCACCCGCCGACTGGTCGGGTCTGTCGCTGGCGGTCGGCGTGAGCCTGGCCGAAAGCCTGCACCCGGACGTGATGCTCAAGTGGCCGAACGACCTCTGGCTGCAACGGCGGAAGCTCGGCGGCATTCTGGTGGAAACCGCCACCACCGGCGACAGCGCCGTCCGGGAACGGCTGGTGGTGATTGGTGTGGGCATCAACATCGCACGACCGCCGGACCAGGCGGTGAACGCGCTCGCCAGTTCCGATGCGGCCGTTGCCGCCATGGCGCCGGCCGGTCTGGCCGAGGTGCTGGTGGGCCTGAACGCGGGCGAGGTGTTGGCCCGGGTGGCGCCGAACCTTGTGCACGATGTGCTGCACTTCGAAAGCCGGGGCTTCGCCGCGTTTGCGCCGCGCTTTGCGCAGCGCGACGCGCTCAAAAGCCTGGCCGTGCGGCTGTCCGACGGCACGCAGGGCACGGCACACGGGGTCAACGCCCAGGGCGCTCTGCAGGTGCACACCCCCGCCGGTCTGCAATCCATCACCAGTTCTGAGGTGAGCGTGCGCCCATGTTGAGACTGGTGATCATCCTGCTGGTGCTGGCCAACGCGGTCTATTTCGGCTGGACGCAAGGCTACCTGGGGGCGATCGGTCTGGCGCCTTCCGAGCAGACCGAGCCGGAGCGTTTGCAAGGGCAGATCAAACCGGAATCCTTGCGCCTGCTCAACGGTCCCAAGGCCGATGCCAGCACCTCGAACAGCGCCACACCGGGCACCAGCCCGCCGACCCCGATCGCCGAACCGGCACCCGAGCCCTCTGCCGCCCCGACCGACAGCGCACCCTCAACAGACATTGCCGCCGCCAGTGCCAGCGCCCCGGCGGCGCCCGAAGTCCCCGCCACCGCCTGCTGGCAGGCCACCGCCTTCAACGCCGAACAAGCCACCCGCCTGCGCGCCGCGCTGGAGGCCACCGGGCTGTCGCGCGGCAGCTGGCGCATCGACGAATCCCGGACCGGAGGCCGCTGGGTGGTCTACATGGGCCGCTTCAACGACGAACAGCTGGACCGCAAGCGCAGCGAACTGAACCAGCTCGGGGTGGCTTTCCGCACCCTGCCTGCGCCGCTGGGCCCGGGCCTGGCGCTGGGCACCTATTCCAGCGAAGCCGCTGCCGAACTGGGCCTCCAGGACGTGAGCAGAAAAGGCGTGCGCACCGCCCGGGTGGTGCAGGAGCGTGCCGAGGCTTCCGTCTGGAACCTGCGCCTGCCCGCCGCCACCGAAGCGCAACGCGAAACGGTGGCCGGGCTGGGTCCGGCCCTCGCCGGCAAAAGGCTGCAGCGCTGCGAATGAAAAAAGCCGCTGTACCAACAGCGGCTTTTTCCTGAACAACTCACGTGTGTCCGGCCAACGTGCCTGAATCCCAAGGCACCCGTGGAACCGGCTTCGCCGGGCCACAGGGTGC
>JALOSH010000049.1 GCA_025458545.1 Hydrogenophaga sp. | reverse complement strand
CAGCTTCTCGGCGCGGAACTTGAGCATGTCCACCAGACCGGGCTCATCGAGCACCGGCTCGGTGTCGGGCGGGCAGACCAGCGAGGTGACGCCACCGGCCACCGCCGCCAGGGTTTCGCTCTCCAACATGCCGGCGTGCTCCTGCCCGGGTTCGCGCAGCCGCACCGCGAGATCCACCAACCCAGGCGCGATCACGCAGCCGGTAGCGTCGATGGTCCGGTTGGGGTGGAAGTCGGCGGCCACCTGGCCAATGGCGATGATGCGGCCCGCCGCGATGGCGATGTCGGCCATCTCGTCGCGCCCGGTGGCCGGGTCCATGACGCGGCCATTTTGAATCAGGATTTTCATGTGTTGAACTTCTCTGTGAGAACTAGCGGCCGCAGCGCAGGGCCGCCCCAAGCAAGGCCAGCCCCCCTGGGGGGCAGCGACCCGCGAAGCGGCGGAGCGTGGGGGCCATGCTCATGCCTCGTTCCCCGCCACGATGCCCATCACGGCCATGCGCACAGCGATGCCAAAAGTGACCTGCGGCAGGATCACGCTCTGCGACCCGTCGACCACGGCGGAGTCGATCTCGACACCGCGGTTGATCGGGCCAGGGTGCATGCGTCGGGCTTGGCCCAGCGCAGGCGCTCGGGGGTCAGGCCAAAGCTCTTGAAATACTCCTGGCTCGACGGCAGCAGCGCGCCGCTCATGCGCTCGTTCTGCAGGCGCAAGGTGATCACCACGTCGCAGTCTTTGATGCCTTCTTCCAGCGTGTGGCAGACGCGCACGCCCATCTGCGACAGGTCGCCGGGCACCAGGGTGCGCGGGCCGACCACGCGAACGTCCGGACACCCCAAGGTGGTAAGAGCATGGATGTCGGAGCGGGCCACGCGCGAGTGCAACACGTCACCGACGATGGCGACCGACAGGTTGGTGAAGTCTTTTTTGTAGTGCCGGATGGTGTACATGTCCAGCAGGCCCTGCGTGGGGTGCGCGTGGCGGCCATCACCCGCGTTGATCACGTGCACATGCGGCGCGACGTGCTGGGAGATCAGGTAGGGCGCGCCCGACTCGCTGTGCCGCACGACAAAGATGTCGGCCGCCATGGCGGAAAGGTTGGCGATGGTGTCGAGCAGCGATTCGCCTTTGGCGGTGGAGCTGCGCGCGATATCCAGCGTGTACACGTCGGCCGAGAGGCGGGTGGCCGCGATGTCGAAGGTGGTGCGGGTGCGGGTGCTGTTCTCGAAGAACAGGTTGAACACGCTCTTGCCGCGCAGCAGCGGCACTTTCTTGACCTCGCGGTTGCTCACGCTCACGAAGTTGGCCGCCGTGTCCAGGATCTGGGTCAGGATGGCGCGCGGGAGGCCTTCGGTGGAGAGCAGGTGGATGAGCTCGCCGTTCTTGTTGAGCTGTGGATTGGATGGCACGTTCAGGCTTCCTTGTTTTCCAGCACAAAACTCAGGCGGCCATCGGCGTCGCGCGCGAGTTCGAGCCGTTGTCCGGCAGGCACGTTCACGGTGGCGGCACACACCCGGGCCTCGATCGGCAGCTCGCGCCCGCCGCGGTCGGCCAGCACCGCGAGCTGCACGCTGGCCGGGCGGCCGTAGTCGAACAGTTCGTTGATCACGGCGCGCAAGGTGCGGCCGGTGTAGAGCACATCGTCGACCAGGATCACATGCGCACCGTTCACATCGAACGGCAGCACGGTCTGGGCGCTGACCGCCAGTCCGCGCTGGGCAAAGTCGTCGCGGTGCATGCTGGACGAGATCACACCGGCGTCGCCGCCCAGCCCGAGATCGCGCTGCAGCCGCTCGGCCAGCCAGGCGCCACCGGAGGTGATGCCGGCCAGGTAGACCGGTTGGGGTGTGGCGGCGATCAGTTGTTTCGCGCCGGCCAGCAGCGCGGTGTAGAGCTGTTCGGCGTCCAGTTGCGGTGCACTCACGGCAGGCTCCTCAAAAACTGTTCCAGGATGATGCAGGCCGATGCCGCATCCGCGTCTTTGGCGCCCAGGCTGTGGGCTTCGGTGGTGCTGTAGCGCTCGTCTACCTCGAACACCGGCAAACCGAAACGACCGCGCAACTGGCGGGCAAACTTCTGCGCACGCACCGTGTTCTCGTGGGCCGCGCCGTCGGGGTGAAAAGGCACGCCCACCACCAGCGCATCAGGCTGCCATTCTTTGAGCCGCTCGGCCACTTTCGCCAAACGCGCATCGCCCACGGCGGCGATGGTGGCCTGCGGTGTGGCGGTGCGGGTGATGCGGTTGCCGCTGGCGACACCGGTGCGTTTCAGGCCGTAGTCAAAAGCGAGAAAGCTCTGGCAGGCAACCGGAACATCCACCAGCATCATGCGTGTCCCGCGTCCGGGGACAGCATCCAAGGCTGCAGCCCCAGCAGTGCCATGGCACGCTCGTAGCGTTGTTCCACCGGCGTGTCGAAAATCAGGCTCGGGTCGGCTTCGACCGTGAGCCAGCTGTTTTCGGTGATCTCGGATTCGAGCTGGCCTTTGCCCCAGGACGCATAGCCCAGGGTGACGAACACCTTGCGCGGACCGGCACCGGACGACATGGCTTCCAGCACGTCCTTTGAAGTCGTCATCTCCAGCCCGCCGGGGATCGACAGCGTCGACGCATACACCGACTCGCCCTCGCCGCCTTCAATCGCCTCGTGCAACACAAAACCGCGCTCGGTCTGCACCGGGCCGCCCTGGAACACCGGCAGCTGGGCCAAATCGGCGCGCCCCATCGGCAGGTCGACCTTTTCAAACAGGCGCGGCAGCAAGATGTCGCTGGGCTTGTTGATCACCAGACCGAGTGCCCCTTTGTCGCTGTGCTCGCACATGAACACCACGCTGCGGCCGAATAGCGCGTCGCTGAGACCGGGCATCGCAATCAGGAAATGATTGGTCAGGTTGATGGAGGCAGAATCGGCAGACATGGGGTGATTTTAAGCCGCTGCCCCTCGGCGAAGCCTGTCCCCGTACCGAACTTCTGAGCGCATGAACACCTACGACCAAGGCCTGATGTGGTTCCGGCGCGACCTGCGCGCCGAGGACAATGCCGCGCTCCACCACGCGCTGCAATGTTGCCGGCAAGTCTGGTGCGTGTTCGTGTTCGACACCGACATCCTCGATCCCCTGCTGGCCCGCGGACTGCGTGCCGACCGTCGGGTCGAGTTCATCCGGGAGTCGCTGGTGCAGCTGGATGCCCGGCTGAATGAACTGGGGCGTGAGCACGGCAACGAAGGCGTGGGTCTGATCGTTCACCATGCGCGAGCGCAAGACGCCATTCCCGCGCTGGCCCGTGAACTGAAGGTGCAGGCGGTGTTTGCCAACCACGACGACGAGCCCGCTGCCCATGCACGCGACGCCCAGGTGCTGGGTGCGCTGGCCCACGCAGGCATCATGTTCCATGGACACAAAGACCATGTGATCTTCGAACGCCGCGAGGTGCTGACCCAGGCCGGTCACCCGTTCGGTGTGTTCACGCCCTACAAGAATGCCTGGCTCAAGCAGCTGGACGCCTCCCCCGTCCCGTCCTACCCGGTGCAGCGCTGGGCCGGGTCGCTGGCCGCGCGACCGCAGAAGCTGGCAACACCGGTGCCGAGCCTGGCCGAGCTGGGCTTCCAGACCACCAACCTCGCGCAGCTCAGGATCCCCGTCGGCGCGCTGGGCGCCCGGCAGCTCTTCGACGACTTTGTGCAGCGCATCGAGCGTTATCAGGAAACGCGCGACTTCCCCGCGATCAAGGGACCGAGCTACCTGAGCGTGCACCTGCGCTTCGGCACGATCTCGGTTCGTCAGCTGGTCTCGGTGGCCTACCCGATGCACCTGCAGGGGTTGCAGGGCGCAAGCACCTGGTTGTCCGAACTGGTGTGGCGCGACTTTTACCACCAGATCCTGGCCAACTTCCCACACGTGGTGCACAAGGCCTTCAAGCCCGAGTACGACCACATCAAGTTCGAGCAGGGCCAGCACGCCCAGGAGCTTTTCGCCGCCTGGTGCGAAGGCCGCACCGGCTACCCGCTGGTCGACGCCGCCATGGCTCAGATCAACCAGACCGGCTACATGCACAACCGGCTGCGCATGGTGGTGGCCAGTTTCCTGGTGAAAGATCTGGGGCTGCACTGGCAATGGGGCGAGCGCTACTTCGCCGAGCACCTGATCGACTTCGATCTGGCCGCCAACAACGGTGGCTGGCAGTGGGCCAGCTCCAGCGGCTGCGATGCGCAGCCCTACTTCCGCATCTTCAACCCGGTGACCCAGAGCGAGCGATTCGACCCTCAGGGCAAGTTCATCCGGCGCTACCTGCCGCCACTGGCGAACCTCCCCGACGCCTGCATCCATGCGCCCTGGCAGGCGCGCGAACTGGAACTGGCCGCGGCCGGTGTGGAGCTGGGCAAGACCTACCCGCACCCGGTGGTGGACCACGCCGAAGCCCGCGAGCGCACGCTGCAGCGGTACGCGGTGGTGAAAAAGCCGAGTGCCACCCCCAAATGAACAACCCCGGCGCGGTGGCCGGGGCAGTCCATCAAAGCCTGTGAGAAGGCGCTCAGAGGCGCCGGGGCTCAGGTGGCTTCGGCGATCTTGGCGTAGCGCGCCACCAGGGCCAGCAACTCGTCCTCGGAGTACGGCTTGCCCAGGTAATGGTCGACCCCGAGTTCGCGCGCGTGCTCGCGGTGTTTCTCGGCGATGCGCGAGGTGATCATGATCACCGGCAGATCGGACAGGCGCACGTCGCTGCGGATGTTGCGCACCAGGTCGAAGCCGTCCATGCGCGGCATTTCGATGTCGGACAACACCACGGTGGGCCGCTCTTGCTGCAGGCGCTCCAGTGCCTGCAGACCGTCGGCCGCCATCGTCACGCGGTAACCTTCGCGCTGCAACAAGCGCTGCGTGACCCGGCGCACCGTGATGGAGTCGTCCACCACCAGCACCAGCGGCACGCCGCTCACCGCCATGTCGATCGCACCGTCGATGTCCGAGGCCCGCTGCACCGGCTGTTGCACCTGGGCCGCCACCCAGCTTTGCACCTGTGCGCCATACACGGTGGCGAGGGCCACCGGGTTGTAAATCAGCGCCACCGCACCCGAGGCCAGCACCGACATGCCGGCCAGGCCGGGCAGGCGCGAGAGCTGTGGCCCGAGGTTCTTCACCACCACTTCCTGGTTGCCCAGCACCTCGTCCACATGCATGGCCACGCGCTGCGCGGCCGAGCGGAAGATCACCACCGGCAAGGTGCGGCCCTGGGCCTGCACCGAACGGGGCGACGACTGCAGCAGGGCACCGGCCCAGTAAAACGGGACCTCTTCACCGGCGACGGTGAGCGTGCCCTTGGCGTAGGCCTGGCTCAACTCGACGGCACTCAGGCGCCGCACCACCTCCACCAGGTTGGACGGCACACCCAAGGTGAGCTCACCGGCGCGCACCATCACCACCTGCGTCACCGCGGTGGTCAGCGGCAGCACCAACTTGAATCGCGCGCCCTTGCCCGGCCGTGAGCCGGTCTCGATGCGGCCACCGAGCGCGATCACGTCGTTGCGCACCACGTCCATGCCCACGCCACGCCCTGCGAGCGACGACACCTCGCTGGCCGTGCTCAGGCCCGGAGTGAACACCAGCTGGGCGGCTTCGTCGTCGCTGATCTCGGCGTCGGCCGCCACGATACCCAGGGACCGGCCTTTTTCGCGCAGCAGGGCGAGGTCGAGGCCTGCACCGTCGTCCTCGAACACCACCGACACGTCGTTGAGTTCCTGTCCGAGCCGGATGTCGATGCGCCCTTCGATCGCCTTGCCCAATTGCAGGCGTTGCGCGGGCGATTCGATCCCGTGCACCACGCTGTTGCGCAGCAAATGCTCGAAGGCGGCGGTCATGCGGTCGAGAACCCCGCGGTCCATTTCAATGTGACCGCCGGTGATGTCCAGACGCACCTGCTTGCCGGTCTCCTTGGAGGCCTGGCGCACCACCCGGTACAGCCGCTCGGAAATGCCTTCGAACTCCACCATGCGGGTTCGCAACAGGTCTCGCTGCAGCTCCCGGGTCTGGCGACCCTGGGCCACCAGGCCATCTTCGGTCGACTCCACCGCGCGCTGCAGGTTGCGCTGCACCGTGGCCACGTCGTTCACCGACTCGGCCATCATCCGCGTGAGTTCCTGCACCCGGGTGAAGCGGTCGAACTCCAGCGGGTCGAACGACTGGTCGGCGTCGCGGGCCTGCGCCAGACGCGACTGCATCTGGGTTTCCGCCTGCAGTTCCAGGTCGCGCAACTGCTGGCGCAACCGGTCCAGGTTGCCGGTCAGGTCCTTGAGCGAGCCGCGCAGGGTCACCAGCTCGGACTCCATGCGGGTGCGGGTGATCATCACCTCGCCGGTCTGGTTGACCAGGCGGTCCAGCAGTTCGGGGCGCACGCGCACGGCCGCACCCGCGCGCTGGGGTGCGGGCACCGGCGTTTGCAACAGGGTCAGGCCGGCCAGGCTGCCAGGCGACGCCGAGGGCGGTTCGTCCGAAGGCTCGGGGTCGACGACCGGCGTTTCGGGTGCCACAGCGGGCTCCGCCGCTTGCAGCACCTCGACCAGCGGCACCGAGTCTACGGGTGCCTGTTCGGCGGCCCGTTGTACCACCCCATGCAAAGAAGGATCGGTGTTGCGCAGCAAATCGAAGCGCGCCACGATGGCGTCAAACGCGGCCATCAAAGGCTCGACGTCGGCGCTGCGCTGCACATCCGAGCCTAGGCGCTCGGCGTCGGTCTCCATGCGGTGCGTCATTTCGCCCAGGCGGAGCGCGCCGGCCAAACGCGCACTGCCCTTGAGCGTGTGCAGATTGCGCAGCACCTCGGCGCGCGCGCTGGTGTTGTCGGGGCGGGCGACCCATTGGCGCAAGGCACCGCCGAGTTGCGGGAGCAGTTCCTGCGCCTCTTCGGCAAAGATGGGGAACAGATCCACATCGATGGTGTCGAACGCATCGATGTCGTCGTCGATGTCCTGCGCCGGCCCCTGGCGGGTCGGCGGCAGTGGTGCAAACTCGGTCGACCCCCCGAAGGTGGAGGTCTCGAAATCGGGAGGCGCAAACGCCGACGGCACCGCATCGGCCTCGACCGCGCTCAACAAAACCGGGCTCGACACCGGCCGCGCGCCCCACTGGGTGCTGATCTCAATGTCCAGAGTGCCGTCGACCGGCGCGTCCCCGGCAAGGGACTCATCCCCGATCGGTACATCTTCGGGAGCGGGTTCGTGGGTGACGCGGTCCAGCGCCTCCAGCAATTCAGGGTTCGGTTCTTTGTAGAAGCCAGCGGCGAACTGGTGCAGCAGACGGCGGATCTCTTCCGACGCATCCACAAACAGCTGGGCCTGCTCGGCACGGGCGGGCTGACCGGCCTGCTGGTGCAGCGAGACCGCCGCTATGGCGTGTTCGAGGGCGCGGGCGATGTCGGACAGCGGCTGCAAACCCACCGTGGCCGAAGCCCCAGCGAGCGAATGGGCCAAGGCTTCGGCCTGGTCGTGCACCGGCTCGTGCACCTCCAGCGCCCATTCGGCCAGCCCGTTGCACAGGCGGCGCGACCACTCGTCGGCCTCGTTGAGGTAGACGTTGTAAAGCTTGATGCCGATGCGCAACGGACCGATGACCTTGGTCTGCTCGTCCTGCACATCGCTGTCCGCCGGGATGCTGTCGGTCTCTTGCGGTTCATGCGCCTGGGTCGACTCGATCGCTTCGGGCTGCTCGTCGACCGGGGTTGAGAACGCAGGCTCGGAAGCCTCTGGTGTATCGACGTCCAGACCACCTGACTCGCTCAAAGGATGTTCCACGTCGACCGACGCTGGCGCGTCCACCAGCTCCGCCGCTTGTGGCAGCAGCGCATCCAGGTCGAGCGGAATGTCGTCGAACATCGACGGTACCCGATCGGGACTTTCCGATCCGACACTGGACACCACCATGGCCGGTTCTTCCAGCGGCTGGGGCGGCAAGGACGTCTCAGGTGGCTGCGCTTCGAACGCCGGTGCCGCCGAGGACACCAGCGACAGGCTGTTGAAATCGATGTCGGCCAGCAGCGGTGGCGGATCGAACGCCGCAACCGGCAGCGGCAACTCGCCGACCAGATCGAAGTCGATGTCCAGCGGTGCGGTGTCTGCAAACGTTGGTGGCTCGTCACCCGCCGCCTCTGCAGAATCAGCGACCTGCACCGGCATCGAAGTGGCGGACTCTGGCGCGACTTCGGGTTCGACTTCGGGTTCGACTTCGGGTGCGTTGCCTGCTGGAGCGGTGGCGTCCTGTAGCGCCAGGGGCAGGAACTGCCCGCCCTCACGCCAGGCTTGTGCACTGCGGCGAAACGGTTGGGCTTCCCAGCCACGGTCGGCGCCTTGGGCAATGTCCTCGACCCATCGGCTCAGCGCCTCCAACGAGGCTTCAGCGAGCGCCAGCAAGCCTGGAGCCGCCGGGCGCTGCTCGGCGAGCACCGCGTTGAACACCTGCTCCATGGCCCAGCCGGCCTCGCCGAACTCGTTGAGGCCGACCATCCGCGAACTGCCTTTGAGCGTGTGGAAGGCGCGGCGCAGTGTGGTGAGATGCTCCAGGTCGGCGGGCTCGGTGCGCAGCTGCTGCACGGCCGCCTGGCCATGGCCGACCACTTCGCGTGCTTCTTCCAGAAAGATGTCGAGCAGATCGTCGTCTTCGTTGTCTGCGTCACTCTGTGCCAGCGGCTCTGGCGACACCGCCGGTGCCGTGGACTGCGCCAGCTCGACCAGGGCTTGTGCCCCCACAGCGGCATCGTCATTGACCACCGCATGGGCCGCGTCGCGCGCGGCCCGGGCAACGCCCGGCTGCTCGGCCAACGAAGCCTGGTCGGCCAGGGTGTCCAGCTGCTGGCTGAGGTCGGCAAGGTTCACCGACTCTTGCGCACCATCCACCACGCGCTGCACGCCAGCGCTGATGGCTTGGGCCTCTTCGCTGGGCGGCTGTGCGGTCGGGCTGGAGCCCACGGTGCGCCCCATCAGGGGCAGCAACTCACCGAGGGACTCGTCAAACACAAACAACTTCTTGGCCAGCGCGGGCTGGTAGTTGAGCATGTCCACCATGAAGCTCAGGGCACTCAGGTTGTTGCCCAGCTTCTGGAAGGTGCCCGCCTCACGGGCCATGGCCTCGTCGACCTCGGTGTCGAGGATCTGCTCCACCATGGAGCGCATGTGGGTCACCGTCTGCACCGCCTGTTCCAGGCCCAGCACCGACAGCACACCCCGCATCTGGGCGAGTTGCGACACCGCCACATGGAGCCCGGCCTTTTCGCGCGGGGTGCGGAAAAACTGGTCGAGCGATTTTTCGGCCTCGCCCAGCGACACCTTGAGTTCCCCGACCACGCTGCCCATGGTCTGGCGATCGCTCACGCGCCGGTACAACTGCTCCATCCAGCTGTCCAGGGGCCGCGCGGCTTCTCCGGCCAGAACCCCCTCGAGCCGGGCGGCCAGCGCCAGGCTGCGCTCCTTGAGCTCCTGCTGGGTGGGGTCGAAGTCTTCGAACGCCGCTTCCAGGTACAGCGTGGTGGTGGCGACTTCCATCGAAAGCTCTGGACGCACGCCAGAAGGTTCGTGCGCCGCATGGTCAACCGCCTTGACCAGCGCCTGCGCCAGCACCGAACTGGCCGGGTGCAGCTTGAGCAGCGAATCGCCGATCAGACCGAACTGGTCCACCACCTGGCGAGCGCGGTTGACGTCGCCGCCCGAGAACAGGGACCACGACTCCTTGGCGGCGTTGATGCGCTTGCGCGCCTGCACCAGCAACGCCGGATCGAAACGACCCAGCGACGCCTGTGTGTAGTCCACCGGCTTCGCATCGGCCAGCCCGAAGGCTTCGCGCACCGCGCTCAGATGGGGCGCTTTGCCTTCCACCGGCGTTTGGGCCTGGGCACAGAAAAACAGCAGGTCGTGCAACAGCGTCTCGGACACCTCGCCCTGGTTCGCGGACTGCGCGAGCGAGGCAAACTGCAACAACACGCGGGAGGCGGCCCGCTTGACGTACATGTCAGACGGCAGCAGGTCTTGGGACACCGCCTCGAAATAGGCCGCAGCCACGCGCCAGAAAGTGGCCACACGGGGTCGATCGGCACCCGCCGACAGGCCCGCGCTCAAGCGGGCCAGTTGCTGTGCAGCCGCGTGGCTCTGCGTCTTGACCATCAACAACACCAGCCGATCGAGCAGCGATCGCACGGTGGCATCGGCCTGCATCGGTTTCGCACCGGTCGGCGCCACGACGTTCTGGCCACGGTGCTCGAACGACCAGAGATCGGCCGGGTGCACACGCTCGGCAGCCGCCAGCTCCTGCACATGGCAGCGGCCTCCTCGGTGCAATGCTGCGGTTTCTGGACGAAACGCTGCACCGCGGCTTCCATGGCACGCAACACCTGCGCTGGAGCCGACAGTCCCACCATCTCCAGCGCGCCCACCGCCTGGTGCAGCTGCTGGCGTGCCAGACGCAGCGAGGCCGGATCGACCGCCTCCAGGTCGTTGTGGCGCGACTGCTCGGACTCGCGCACGAAACGCTTGATGGCTTTGGTCGCGCCGTCCAGCGATTTGCGCAGCTCGTCAAACACCCAGGCCAGAGGACCCAGGTCGGCCAGCGGTGCGTCCGAAGTCAGGCTGCCGGGAGAGGTGTCGAGCATGGTGTTCAGGGGTTGGTTCTGGCTGCTTCAGTCCGCTGTCCGTCAGGCGATCTTGAATCGCGACACCGACTGGCGAAGTTCCTCGGCCATGGCCGAGAGCTCGCGCACCTGCTGGGCTGTGGAGCGCGTGCCCTCGCCGGTCTGTTCGGTCACCGCAAAGATGTGCTGGATGTTGCCAGCCACCTCGTTGGCAGATTCGGCTTCGGCAGACGTGGCGCTGGAGATCTGTTCGATCAGCTCGGCCAGACGGCGCGACACGCGATCGATCTCGGTCAGCGCATTGCCGGCGTTGTCCGACAGCTTGGCCCCTTCCACCACACCCTGGGTGGAACGCTCCATGGCGGCCACCGCGTCCTGCGTGTCGGTCTGAATCGCCTTCACCAGCGCCGAGATCTGGCGCGTGGCGTCGGCCGAGCGTTCCGCCAGCCGCTGCACTTCTTCGGCCACCACCGAGAAGCCTCGACCGGCTTCACCCGCGGAAGCGGCCTGGATGGCGGCGTTCAGCGCCAGCACGTTGGTCTGTTCGGTGATGTCCGAAATCAGCTCGGTGATTTCGCCGATCTCCTGGGACGACTCGCCCAGCCGCTTGATGCGCTTGGAGGTTTCCTGGATCTGGTCGCGAATGGCGTTCATACCACCGATCGCGTCTTCCACCGCCTGCAGACCGGATTCAGCGGCCTGCAGCGACGCGCGGGCCACCTGGGCCGATTCCTGCGCCTGGCCCGACACCTGGTTGATGCGCTGCGCCATGTCCAGCACCGACTGGCCGGTTTCGCGGATCTCGCGCAGCTGCTCGGTGGACGCGGCCAGCAGTTCGGTCGAGGTGCTTTCCACCGCCGACGTCGTCTGGGCGACTCGGGTGGCCGTGGCTTGCACGTTGCCCACCAGCGAGCGCAGTTCTTCCACCGTGTAGTTCACCGAGTCGGCGATGGCGCCGGTGATGTCCTCGGTCACGGTGGCTTCCTGCGTCAGGTCGCCTTCGGCCACCGTCTGCAGTTCGTTCATCAGCCGCAAAATCGCCGCCTGGTTGGCGTCGTTCACACGCTTGGCGTCCTGTTCCAGCGATTCGGCCGCCAGCTTCTGGCTTTCGGCCACCCGCTGACGCTGGCGGCTGTCCAGCAGCTGCACATAGGCCAGGCCGCCACCACAAGCCAACGCAAACAGAGCGGAGGCCAGCAGCGCAACCAGCTGCCCACCTGCAAGACCGGAGCGTTCCGAGAGTTCGGACTGCAGCGTCTGGAGACCCTGGCGCAGCGGTTCGCTGTCAGCCACGATGCTGGCCTGCGCCTCACGGGCCGAGACCAGCCCCTGCAAGTTGCCCAAAATCGCGCCCGCCTGGGTGCGGGTTTCTTCGTAGAGCTCGAGCAAGGCCTCCAGGCGTTCCCGGACCTGCGCATCGCTGGTGGGCGACAGGCGCAGCTCGGCACTGCCCTTGAGCAGGCCATCGGTGATTTCCTTGAAGGTGTTGAGGTCCTTGCCGAGCAAGAACACCGCCTCCGGGCTCACGCCCTCCATCGTCAGAAACTCGTTGGCCGACTTGCCGATGCGCTGGGTCAGCATCACCAGCTGGCCGGATGCCGAGATTTCGGCGGCGGGTGCGTTCTGCTGCAGCTTGAGCGATGACACGGTCTCGGCGATTTCCAGCAAGTCTGACGACTGGCGGTTGATGAGGCGCAGCGCGTCACCCACCTGGGTCAGGATCTGCTGCTGCGCCAGCACCGCCGCAGCGTTGCGCTCTGCGGCATCCACTTTGGGCAGGAGTGCGTCGAGCCCCTCGTCGAACTGGGCACCCAGCGGCTGCAGTCCCAGCGCGTCGTCACCGCTCTTGAGACCCCGCAGCGAACTGGTCATCACCGACGAGCTGTCTTTCACTTCGGCAAAAGCGGCTTCGCTGCCGATCAAAGCCTGCGAGACGCTCTTGGCCAGCCGCTGCGACTGCATGAGCGCCTGACCGCTGGCGGCCAGCTGCTGACTGGCCCTTTCGGTCTGGCTCAGTACATAAAAGATCACGCCCGCCAGCACCACCACCGCAATACCCAGCAGCAGGGTCAGCGTCCGGCGGTGCTCGTCGGCCGGCTTGCGCCCCAGCAGCGGCACCATGACCATGCCCGACTCGTCGGAAAAGACGCTGTCCTCGACGGCCAGCCTGCTTTCGCCGACATCCTCGTCAGACCCATCGGGGGCCAGCCTGGCCGCCGCGAGTTCGGTGATTTGCTGGTTGCTGGCCTTGGACAAATCGGGCTCGTCGGCCGCTTCTTTCTTGAACAGTCCCTGGAATCGATCAAGCATGGCCATGAAAAAACCTTCCAACTGAAGAGGAGCAACGTGCAAATGCAAACAAGGTGAAGCTGCGGCTGGCCAGCGGTCTTGCCGGCTTGTCCATCAAGCGGCCACAGCGAGAAATTCGGGGTCTGAAGTCAGCGCCTGCAAGTCCAACTCCTGCCAGGTCTGTCCCGTGAGATCGATCAGGCAGCGAGCGAAACATGCTGGCACCTGCGGTGGACGGGGCGCCAAAGCGCTGAACATGGTCGGGTTGCGCAAACCGAGCAAGCGGTCGACCCAGAGCACGGCGTTGAAGCCCAGCGCCGCGTGAAGGCTCACCAGCCGCGACTCGGAGGTGACGCGATCGGTTGACGAGGCTGCGCCGCTGCCAACGAACTGCTGCAAGTCCACCACCCCATGCAAACCGCCGCGCAGGCTGGCCACGCCGACGTACCACGGTTTGGTGTAAGGCACCACCTGGACCGTGGTCCAGGGAAAAATCTCACCCGACTGCACCAGCGGCACCAGATACCGCTGGCCACCGCTTTCGACCGCCAGCCACGATGCGGATGAGGCTTCGGACTTGGCGGCGGTCAGCCGTTGTGCAAGTCGTTCTTGCAGGTCTCGAAGTGACTGACGGTTGGTGGCCATGCTCAGGAGTGGAGATCGCTCGCGCTGCTCAGCCGAGCGCTCGGATCTTGGAGATCAGCTCTTCGGCATCGACCGGCTTGGTGACGTAGTCACGCGCGCCTTGGCGCATGCCCCAGACCCGATCGGTTTCCTGGTTTTTGCTGGTGCACATGATGATGGGAATGCTCGAATACTGGGGGTCGCGGGCAATGGCCCGCGTCAGCTGGAAGCCATTCTGACCGGGCATCACCACGTCCATCAGGATCAGTTCGGGCTTTTCCTCACCAAGCCGACGAAAGGCCTCTTCTGCGTTCTCGGCGGTGCGCACGCTGTAGCCATTTTTACCCAGCAGATCCGACAAAACCATCAGCTCCGTCTTGGAGTCGTCAACGATCAGGATTTTCTGGATGGACATCAGGCAGCTCCGGTGAGATGGGACCCGAACTGCTGCACCGCGTGCAGCAACTGGTCTTTGGTGAAGGGTTTGGTGAGGTATTCCTGCGAACCGACCATGCGGCCGCGGGCCTTGTCGAACACGCCATCCTTGGACGACAACATCACCACCGGGATGTTGGCAAAGCGCGCGTTGCGCT
Source organism: Hydrogenophaga sp. (assembly GCA_025458545.1). The sequence goes on along the minus strand of JALOSH010000049.1, from coordinate 4,188 downwards.
TGATGATGGCGCAGGTCTGGTAGCCGTCGAGGCGCGGCATGAGGATGTCGCAGAACACCAGATCGGGCTGGTAGTCGTTGATCTTGGCCAGGGCATCGAAGCCGTCGTCGGCCAGCAGCACTTCGTGGCCGCCCTGCTTGAGGAAGATCTCCGCGCTGCGGCGAATGGTGTTGCTGTCATCCACCACCAGGACTTTCAAAACGGGCGTCGTGCTCACAGGCGTCGTGCTCCAGAAGTTTCTCAGGGCCGTGGGAACGGCAGGGGCGGTGCCAACAACGGTTCAGACCTCAGATCTGCACCATTTCGAAATCTTCCTTGCGGGCACCACACTCCGGGCAGGTCCAGTTCATCGGCACCTCTGCCCAGCGGGTTCCCGGGGCGATGCCGTGCTCGGGCGACCCCGCGGCCTCGTCGTAAATCCAGCCGCAGATCAGGCACATCCAAGTCTTCGCATCGGTCATGGTTATAGGGGACGTTGTCTTAGAATGCAACGATTGTATAGAGCCACACCGCCCCGACCGTGGCCCTGGTCCGCTGGTTTTCCCCATGGGTGACCGCCGCCGCACGCTCCTGCGCACCGCTCTCCACCCTCCCCATGACCGAACACACACATCCCCCCAAGCCCGATGCGGCCGACGACGCGGGCGAGGCTTCGCTGCCTTGCGTGATGGTGTTCAACGCCAACGACCCCAGCGGCGCCGGCGGCCTGAGCGCCGACATCACCGCCATGTCCAGTGCCTCCGCCCATGTGCTGTCCGTGGTGACGGGTGCCTACATCCGGGACACGTCGGAAATCCACGACCACTTTGTTTTTGATGAAGAGGCTGTGGCCGATCAGGCCCGGGCGGCCTTGGAAGACATGCCGGTGCAGGCCTTCAAGGTCGGTTTTGTGGGCAGCCCGGAGAACCTGGGTGTGATCGCCGAAATCGCCACCGACTACACCGATGTGCCGTTGATCGCCTACATGCCCGACCTGTCGTGGTGGGACGAGCTGGCGATCGAGACCTACCTGGACGCCTTCTCGGAACTGATGCTGCCGCAGACCACGGTGCTGGTGGGCAACCACAGCACCCTGTGCCGGTGGCTGCTGCCGGAGTGGGAGGGCGACCGCGCGCCCAACGCGCGCGAGGTGGCCAGGGCCGCTGCGGTGCATGGCGTGCCGTACACCTTGGTGACCGGTTTCAATGCCGCCGACCAGTACCTGGAGAGCCACCTGGCCAGTCCGGAATCGGTGCTGGCAACCGCGCGCTACGAGCGCTTCGAGGCCACGTTCAGCGGCGCCGGTGACACCTTGTCCGCCGCCCTGTGCGCGTTGATCGCTGGCGGCGCCGACCTGCAGGCAGCCTGCGCCGAAGCGCTGACCTACCTCGATCAATGCCTGGACGCGGGTTTTCAACCCGGCATGGGCCATGCGGTGCCAGACCGCCTGTTCTGGGCCCACGACGACGAACTCGAAGAAGGCGTCGAGGTCACGCCCGCGCCCGACAGCGCACTGGACGCCGACGACTTCCCCCTCGACACCACAAGACACTGAACCATGGCCATGACCGACCGCAACCAAGACCTGTTCGACCGGGCCAAAGCCCTCATCCCCGGCGGCGTGAACTCTCCCGTGCGCGCCTTCAAGGCGGTGGGTGGTACGCCCCGCTTCGTGCAGCGAGCGCAAGGCGCCTATTTCTGGGACGCCAACGGCCAGAAATACATCGACTACATCGGTTCCTGGGGACCGATGATCCTGGGACACGGCCATCCGGCGGTGGTGGAAGCGGTCCAGAAAGCGGTGCTGGAAGGTTTTTCGTACGGCGCACCCACCGAGCGCGAGGTCGAACTGGCCGAAGAAATCATCAAGCTCGTGCCCAGCATCGACATGGTGCGCCTGGTCAGCTCGGGCACCGAGGCCGGCATGAGCGCGATTCGCCTGGCCCGCGGCGCCACCGGTCGCAAGAAGATCATCAAGTTCGAGGGCTGCTACCACGGCCATGCCGATGCGCTGCTGGTCAAGGCCGGGTCGGGGTGTGCCGCCCGAGGTGGTGCAGCACACCATCGTGCTCGAATACAACAACGTCGAACAGCTCGAAGCCGCGTTCGTGGAGCACGGCCCCGAAGTGGCCTGCCTGATGATCGAGCCGATCGCCGGCAACATGAACTTCGTGCGCGCTTCGGTGCCCTTCATGAAGCGTTGCCGCGAACTGTGCACACAGCACGGCGCGCTGCTCGCGTTCGACGAGGTGATGACCGGTTTCCGCGTCGCGCTCGGTGGCGCGCAGAGCGTGTACGCGAAGTTGATTCCCGGCTTCGAGCCCGACATGACGGTGATGGGCAAGGTGATCGGCGGCGGCATGCCGCTGGCGGCCTTTGGCGCCAAGCGCGCGGTGATGGAGCAACTGGCCCCGCTGGGCGGCGTCTACCAGGCCGGCACGCTGAGCGGCAACCCGGTGGCCACGGCCTGCGGACTGGCCACGCTGAAAGAGATCCAGAAACCCGGTTTCTTCGATGCGCTGTCGGCCACCACGCAGTCGCTGGTCAGCGGGTTGACGGCGGCCGCAACCGCTGAAGGCGTGACGCTGTGTGGCGACAGCCAGGGCGGCATGTTCGGCTTCTTCCTGTTCGACGAACTGCCGCAGAACTACGCCAAGGTCATGACCACCGACGGCCCGCGCTTCAACACCCTGTTCCACGGCCTGCTGGACCGTGGCGTGTACATTGCCCCCGCGTTGTACGAGGCCGGATTCGTGAGCGCGGCGCACACGGCGCAGGACATTTCCGATACGGTTTCGGCAGCACGGGACGTGTTCAAGCTGCTGGGCAAGTAAGCGGGGGTTTGCTTTCTTGAGGGTTCAAGCGGCCGGTTTTTCCGGCCGTTTGCTTTTGTGTCGCCCGCTGCGTTTCACGCCAACACCTCGCGCCAGGCGGGTGGTGGGCACATCACCCAAAGCCACCCCAACTGACACAGGTGTTTGCTGGTGACGCACCCACCCGTCAGCGGGGCAGGGGGTTGGGGCAGTCCGGTCGCAGGCTCCATTCGCGGTTGCCACAGAAAATGAGCGCCAAAGCCGTGTTCACGAGGCAACGGCAGCGTACCCGAACAGCCGCCCGCGAGGTGAGCCGGAGAACGGATGCCCCGACCCCCTGCCCTCGCACCATGCAGGCGAGAAGCAGGACACACGCAAGGCAGCAGGAAGAAAAGGAGAGTGGCCCCGAAGCGCCCCACCGGCATGGGAGCGGGGGAGCCGGACCAGGCCGCCGCGGAACCGGCTCTCCCGGGCCGCCAGCGGCGCCCCCTTGAGGGGGTCACGCAACTCAGGCGCGGCGCGGGGGTGGGCGCTCAATGCCTGAAGTGGCGCACGCCGCTGTAGACCATCACAACACCACGCTCATCCGCCGCATCGATCACCTCCTGATCGCGCATCGAGCCACCCGGTTGGATCACGCACGAAGCGCCAGCATCCACCACCACATCCAGACCATCGCGGAACGGGAAGAAGGCGTCGCTCGCCACCGCTGTACCCTGCAGTGACAGCTTGGCGTGGCCAGCCTTGATGCTGGCGATACGAGCCGAATCGAGCCGGCTCATCTGGCCCGCGCCCACGCCCATGGTCATGCCGTCTTTGCAGAACCTTTAGGTCGGCGCGGTGCAAGACGTGGTTGTCGGCGCTCTGCATCAGCAGGCCCGAGCCCACGCGCTTGATGTCGGTGAGGTTCAGGCCTTTGTCCCAGGCGCTGGGGCCACCCGGCGGCAGCGCAATTTCCAGCACGCGCACATTGGCCTTGGCCTTGAAGACTTCCAACGCTTCGGGCGTGTAGCCCGGCGCCATCAGCACTTCAACGAACTGCTTGCTGATGGCCTGCGCACCGGCACCGTCGAGCACACGGTTGAGAGCGATGATGCCGCCGAAGGCACTGGTCGGATCGGTCTGGAAGGCCTTGCTGTAGGCCTCCAGCGCGTCCTTGCCCACCGCCACGCCGCAGGGGTTGGCGTGCTTCACGATCACGCAGGCGGGTGCATCGAAGCTCTTGACGCATTCCCAGGCCGCATCGGCGTCGGCGATGTTGTTGTAGCTCAGCTCCTTGCCCTGCAACTGCTTCGCTGTGACCAGCGAACCCGGGGCCGGGTGCAGGTCGCGGTAGAAGGCGGCGGTCTGGTGCGGGTTCTCGCCGTAGCGCAGGTCCTGCAGCTTGACGAAGCGG
>JALOSH010000421.1 GCA_025458545.1 Hydrogenophaga sp. | reverse complement strand
GTTGCCGTAACCGTCGGTCATGGACACGCCGTCGAAGGTGGGGCGGTCGCGCAGCGCCAGCATGGCCCGGGCGTTGCCGCCGTTCTGTGCGGTGCTGCCCGCGGGTGCGGCGGTGATGCCAAAGCTGTCGCCCGCAGCGGGCGTGCCGCGCAGCGTGAGGCTCCAGCCGTTGAACTGGATCGGCTGGCCGGGCGTGTAGTTGTAGCTGGCCGGCGGGCCCGCGTTGTCGGGTGGCGGGTTGCCCGGGCCCAGGCCGGTGGCGGTGAAGCTGCCGTCGGCCAGGAAGGTGAGCGTGACCGGGTCGGTGAGGTTGGCCGATGGCTCCAGCGCAAACAGGCTTTCAATCGCCACACCGCCACTGTTGCCGCTGGCGGGCGAGACCAGCACCGGGCTGGCCACGGCCAGCTGGTTGGGCGCAGAGAGTGCCATCTGCAAATTGCGGGCGGCGGCGGCGAAGGGCCGCATCAAAAAGCTGTCGCCCACGCTGGCACCGCCGGCGTCGAGCTGGAACTCCAGCCCGTCCACGGTGGCGGGCAAAGCGCCCACGCTGCTGGTCGTGCCGTCGGACATGCGCACGATGTCGAAGCCGCTGCCGGTGGCGGTGATGCGGTAGTCCGAAGCCTTGAGCGCGCTCGGGTCGCTCACCGTGGTGCGGATCTGCGCGTTGCCGGTGTTGGTCACGGCGGGCATAGCGGTGGCGTCGGCGGGCGGCACGAAGAAGTTGCCACCGGTGTTGCCGGCCAGGTCCACGCCCAGGCGGTGCTGGGTGTTCATGCTGGCACTCACCGCCAGCGCCATGCGGCCCAGCTCGTTCTGCATGCCGGGCAGGTCTTGCCGCAAGAAACTCATCAGCCCACCGAGCTTCCCGCCGATGGCGGACTCCGGCAAGTTCTGTGTGACGCCCCCTTGCACAAACACGATGTTGGACTGGGTGGCGTCCACCGGATCGCGTTGCAGCGCCAGCGCGTTGGCGGTGCGGCCCAGCACCAGCGGCTGGCTGCCCGCCACAAACACGCTCAGGCTGCCGTCGTCGGCGGCGATGGTGGTGGTCTGCACATACTGGCTGAGCTGGGCCATGAGCGCGTCGCGCTGGTCCATCAGGTCGTTGGGCTCGCCGGTCTGGCCCTGGTTCTCGATGATGCGCTGGTTGACGAGCGCAATGTCCTGGGCCAGGCGGTTGATGCCCTCGACCGTGCTCTGCGCTTGCTGCTGCCCGTTGTAGGCCAGCGCGTCGAGCTGGCCCGCGGTGTCGCGCATGCGCCCGGCCAGTTCCTCGCCCCGCGCCAGCGCCACCACGCGCGCGGGCAGGCTGGTGGGCGACGAGGCCACGTCGGACCAGGCGTTGAGCATGTCATTGACCGCCGAGCCCAGGCCCGACGTGCCGGTGGGGAACAGGGTTTCGAGCTGCTGCAGGCGCTGCAGGCGCTCGGTGTCGGACGCCGCCACCGCCGACGCCAGCTGCGCTTCGCGCGTGAGGTAGGCGCTGTGGGTGCGGGTGACGGTGCCGATCTCGGCGCCCTTGCCGTAGTAGTTGCCGCCCAGCGCCTGGTAGCCCGACGACACCATGTTGACCGACTGGCGCGAATAGCCGTCGGTGTTGACGTTGGCGATGTTGTGGCCAATGACCTGCAGCGCCGCCAGGTTGGCGTTGAGCGCGCGCGAGCCGATGTTGAGGGCGGAGGTCATTCGGCGCTCCCTGTTGCTCGGTCAGGAGCACCGTGGAACCGGCTTTGCCGGGCCACAGGTGTTGCCCCTTGAGGGGGATGCGGCCACACGCAGTGGGCAAGCAACGGGGTGCTCATGACTGCGCCCTCTGCACGTTGAGCGTCATGTTGATCGCGCGGCTGAGCTTGGCGGCGTACTGCGGATCGGTGGCGTAACCGGCCCTTTGCAGGCTGGTGGCAAAGCCCTGCACCGAGCCGAGCTGGTCCATCACCTGGTCGTAACGCGGGCTGTTGCCGATCAGCCGGGCGTAGTCGCGGAACGATTCCGCGTAGGAGTCGTAGGCGCGGAATCTGGCCACGGTTTTCTGCGGTGTGCCATTGACGTACTCGGTGGTCACGATCTCGGCGACCTTGCCCTTCCAGTTGCCGGTGGCCTTGATGCCGAACAGGTTGAACGAGTTCGAGCCGTCGCGGTGGCGGATCTCGCTCTTGCCCCAGCCGGTTTCGTGGCCTGCCTGGCCGATCATGAAGCTGGCGGGAATGCCGGACTCGCGCGCCACCGCTTCGGCGGCCTGCGCGTGCTGGTTCACAAAATTCGCATGGCGCGAACCGCCGGTGGCACGGCTGACCGTGCTGGCGGGCATGGCGCTGCCCGAGGGAAACGGGTTGCCGGGGCTGGTGACGCCCATCTGGCGACCGAGCTGGCGCTCGCATCAGGCCCGACTTGGACGTGGCCTCGCGCATGCTCTTGATGAGCTCGCGCATGAACAGCGATTCAAACTGCTTGGCCGCCTCCTTGAGCGCGGCCTTCTCGTTGCCCTTGGTCGACGCACCGAACCGCAGTGCGTTCAGCGCATTCGGATCGGCCGCCAGGCCCTGGGTAGACAGCGACTGCGTGCTGCTCACAGCAGCCTCCCGGCCAGGGTGTTGGCGCGCCGACGCTGGCCCGCCGCCTGCACGCGCAAAACGCCGCTGAAAGGGCAGCGCAGACGACAGACAGACACCACACGTGCTTCCGGCGCGAAATGCCTGGCGCCAGGGGTGCCGCGGAACTGGCTTTGCCAGGCCGCAGGCGCCGCCCCCTTGAGGGGGGATGCGGCTACACGCAGTGAGCAAGCGACGGGGGTGGTCATATGACTTCCAGCTCAGCATTCATCGC
>JALOSH010000420.1 GCA_025458545.1 Hydrogenophaga sp. | reverse complement strand
CTGGGCGTGGCTGGGGGAAACCTTGTGGGGCTGGGCGCTGCTGGGCAGCGGCTTGCTGGTGAGTGGCGTGATGGTGGCAGTGGCCTGGGGCAAGCGCACCGACGAGACCCATGCCTGGGAGCAGACGCGCGGGCCTCTGGCCATTGGCATCGCGCTCGGCCTGCTGTCGGCGCTGTGCCAGTCGCTGGGCACGCTGATGATCAAGCCGCTCATGGCCACGGGCGTCGATCCGGTGGCGGCCTCGGCCACGCGCATGAGCCTGGCCCTGCTGGCGCACGGTGTGTTGTTCGCGTCGGGCTGGTCGGGTGCCCGGGCCAAGGCGCCGCTCAGGCGGGAAGACGCTTTCCTGATCTTCATGAGCGCCGCGGTGGCCATGGCGCTGGGCATGACGCTGATCCTGATCGCGCTGCGGGACGGGCAGGCCGGCCTGGTGGCGGTGCTGTCGTCGGTGACGCCGGTGCTGGTGTTACCGCTGCTTTGGTTGGTGTACCGCCGCAGACCGGCAACGGGTGCCTGGCTGGGTGCAGGTCTGGCAGTGCTCGGCACCGCCTTGATCATGGTGTGACCTCCTGCAGCTCAGTGGCGGCGTGTGAAGGCCACGTTTTTCCGCCGGGCCGCCCCAAGGAAAAACAGCCCCCTGGGGGGCAACGGCCCGCGCAGCGGCAGAGTGTGGGGGCCACGTTTTTCCGCAGGGCCGCCCCAAGGAAAAACAGCCCCCTCGGGGGGCAACGACCCGCGCAGCGGCGGAGTGTGGGGGCCTTACTTCTTCCGCTGCACAAACAGGTTGCGCTTCGCGTCTTCCGGGTAGGCGAACGTCACCGCCCCATTGCGAACCCTGCCCATCACCAACATGTTGCTGGTGATGGCGTCCTTGTCGTCCAGGCTGAACGGCTTTTCGTAGGTGGCGACCACGCCGTAGTACACCCGGGGAATGTTTTCCAGCGCAGCCTTCACCGCTGGGCCGGTGAACTTGCCGTCGCGGATGCCGAACAGCGCGTAGGTCAGCAGGTAGGTGGTGTCGTAGGCCTGGGCTGCGGCCATGGGCACGGTGATCTTCTGCTTGAACTTGCGCGAGTACGCGCTCAGAAAGGCCGCGCGCCGCTCGTTGCTGGGTTCGGCGATGAAGGTCTGGGCCATCAGCGCACCATCGGCCGCCGCCTTGGCGCCATCGATGAAGAACGGGAACGACAGCGGCCAGGCGCCCACTTGCGGCACATCCCATTTGAGGTCACGCCGACCGTTGGCGATCACCGCGTTCTCGGGGCCCACGGTGTAGCTGAACACCACGTTGGCGCCCGCCGCCTGGGCCGCTTTCAAGGGCTCTCGCAGGTCTTTCACACCCAACGGGAAACGCGCCACATACACCGCCTTGAGGCCCTTGGCCGCCAGCGAGGCTTCCACGTCTTTCAGGCCAGCCTCGCCATAACCGGTGGTGTCAGCGAAGATGGCCACCTTGGTCCATCCGCGTTTGACCAGGTCGTCCACCACAAAGGGAGCCTGGATCGAGTCCCGCGCCGAGGTGCGAAAGATGTAGCTTTGCGGCGCCGGAAACTTCGCGGTGAGCGGGGTGCCGGTCGAGCAGGGAATGATCAGCGGGATCTGGCCGTTCTGGAACACGTCCAGCGACTTGGCGGCCACGCCGGTGTTGCAGAAACCGATGGTGGCGATCACGCCCGCAGCGGCCAGGGCCTGCGAACCCTTGAGTCCGACGTCGGGGTTGCCCTGGTCGTCCTGGATCACCAGCTCCAGCGGCCGGCCCAGGTAGCCGCCGACCGCGTTGATCTCCTCGACCGCCAGTTGAACGCCATGGAGCATGGGCGTGCCGAAATCGGAAGACGGACCGCTCAACGGGCCGATCAGGCCAATCTTGACGGTGGGGGCGCTCTGGGCGCCCGCCGTCAGGGCCACTGCGGTGGCCAGCAGTCCGATGGCATGTTGGAGATGTGAACGCAGGCTTGGCATGGAGCACCCTTTCAAGGTGCCGCGAGTCTAAAGAGACACGGGCCTGCGACGGGACGCGGTTTTCCCTGAGACCGGTGGCGGTGTTCAGCGATCTGTCAGCCTGGGAAGCCGATGCCGTGCGATTTTCCTCAGCCTGCGAGTGCTGCTTTGACGGCGGCCGACACCTGGCCCATGTCGGCCTTGCCCACCAGTCGGCTTTTCACCGCGCCCATGACCTTGCCCATGTCGCCCGGGCCCTTCGCCCCCAGGTCGGCCACGATGGCTTTGACTTCGGCCGCCACTTCCTCGGCCGACAGGCGTGCGGGCAGGTAGGCCTGCAGCACCACCAGTTCGGCCGCTTCCTTGGCCGCCAAATCGGCACGGCCGCCCTGTTCGAAAGCGGCAATCGAGTCCTTGCGCTGCTTGACCATTTTGTCGATGACGCCGATCACGGCCGCGTCGTCCAGCTCGATGCGCTCATCCACCTCTTTCTGCTTGATCGCAGCGGTCAGCAGGCGGATGGTGTCCCGGCGCTCGCTGTCCTTGGCGAGCATCGCGGCCTTGATGTCGTCGTTGATCTGTTGTTTCAGGCTCATGGTGTTCTCGCTGTGATGGGCTGCAAAGCC
>JALOSH010000419.1 GCA_025458545.1 Hydrogenophaga sp. | reverse complement strand
CGCGACCTCGCCAACCGCTGGTGCACCCTGGTCACGCCGGTGCTCAAGTCGGCCTGGACCGACCAGGCCTTCCACGGCGCCAGCGCCTGCCTGCAGGTGTTCGGCGGCCACGGCTACGTACGCGAATGGGGCGTCGAGCAGATCGTGCGCGATGCGCGCGTGGCCATGATCTACGAGGGCACCAACGAGATCCAGGCGATCGACCTGCTGCTGCGCAAGACCCTGCCCGACGGCGGTGCGGCGCTGCTGACCCTGCTGGCTGAACTCGGCGCCGAGCTGGGCGACGATCAGCAGGCCCAGCGCGTGAAGGCCGAGATCGCCCGCTTCGCGGCCTTCTTGCGCGGACAACTGCTGCCGCGCACCACCGAAAAAGACGCCCCCGCCGACCTGCCGCACTGGCTGGCCGACGACTTTCTGCGCGCCGTGGCCATGCTGCTCATGGCCTGGGCCTGGGCACGCATCGGCGCCACGCCGGGTGCGGACGCTGCCCGCTGGCAGACTGCGCAAGCTGGCTTCTGGCGCTGGGTCTGGCCCGAGTTCGAGATGCGGCTGTCGATGATGCAGGACACACTCGAGCGCGCCTGAGCCAATCCAGCCCGTGGCGCACCCAGGGCCCAGCGTTCACGGCGTTTGCCAACCCCAGAGCCCCCGCAGCAGCGCCAGGCTGGCGATCACGATCAACAGGTTCAAGACCTGAGCGCGGAAGTGGCCCGGCTCGGCCCGGGCGAAGCGGTGGCGGCCCCACCAGACCCCCAGCCACATGCTGGGCAGCAGCAGGCCGATCCACAGCACGGTCGTGGCGCTGAGCAGCCGGGCGCTGCCCTCGCCCGCGGAGAACGCTGCTGCCCACAGCAGGGCATAGACGCCCCCGACCAGCAGAAAAACCGTCATGGTGGCGCGCAAGGTGGCCGCGGGCAGGCCGGCTGCGGCCATCAGCATCGCAGCCCAGACGCCGCCGCTCGACGCAAGCCCGTTGAGCAGTCCCGAGCCGCCACCAGCGAGGGCACGCAGGGCGGCGGTATCGGGCACCGTGCGGCTGCCCGTGGCGCGCAAGTACCCCGCACACACCAACATCATGCCGCCCAGCAGCAGGCGCACAAGGTCATCGGGCAAACGCGCCAGCAAAGCCATGCCAACGGGAGCGAGGATGAGGTTGCCGACCAGCAAGGAACGCAGCCAGCGCCGGTCCATCTGGGCCAGGCCGCTGCGCAGCAGCCCGGCGCTCGCGATCACCTCCAGGCTCAGCACCGCCGGCACCACGGTGGCGGGCGACACCAGCAGTGACAGGCCCGACACCGCCAGCGCCGAATAGCCGAACCCAGCAAAGCCGCGCACAAAGCCCGCACCCAGCGACACCAGCAGCGCCGTCACCAGCACCGGCAGGGACACGAGCAACGTGGTCTCGATCAACTCGGATCGTCAGGGGTCACGTCACTGAAAGGCTGCCCTATCCCTGGCCCGGGATCTTGGCCAGCAGCTGCTCCACATGCGCCTTGGCCTTCGCCAGCGATGCCAGGCTGCCGCTGAGGTACATGCGTCCGCTGGCGCCAATCATGCTGCACTCCACCAGCGTCACATCGGGTGCCACCTTCTCGGCTTCGTTGGCCATGTGGGCACCAAACAGGGCCGGAGCCACTTCCATGAGCAGAAGGTTCTGCCCTGGCAGCACCATGCTGGCCTGGCGCGTGCGGTTCATCAGCACCGCGTGCTGATCGGTCACGTTCTCCAGGATGTCGCTGTAGAGCAGCTGCGGGCGCAGCTGGTCCTCAGCCTTGGCCTGCATCCAGTCAAGGATCACCTGGCCTGCGCGCTCCAGGGCGGCGCGGTCGTTGCTGTGCAGTTCCAGCACACCAAACTGCCGCTCCACCGCCAGGATGCCGGGCTCCAGCGAGGGCTCGGCCTTGAGGGCCAGGTCGATCACCCGCTGAATGGAGAGCCCGGGGGCGATCTCCACCAGCAGCGAATGGGTGCCCTGCATCGCCACGTAACCCCGCGCGCCCAGCGGCGAACTCATCCAGGACGAGAACTGGGGCTGCAGATCGGTGAGCATCAGGTAAACCCGCAGCTCGGCCGCCGGTCTGGCGGGGGCAGCGGCTTTTTTGCTTGTGGCCATGCGGCCTCCTTGATCTCGACGGTCCAGGATCACTTGCCGTCAAAGGCCTTCTGCACGTCGGCGTGCGGACGGGGGATGACGTGGCAGGACACCACTTCACCGATGGCGCCAGCGGCCTCGACCCCGGCTTCGGTGGCGGCCTTCACAGCGCCCACGTCACCGGCAACGATGATGGCGACGAGTCCGCCGCCCACCTCTTTCTTGCCCACGATATTGACGTTGGCGGCCTTGACCATGGCGTCTGCGGCAGCAAAGGCGCTGACATAACCTTTGGTCTCGATCATTCCGATGGCTTGTGACATGAGAGTCTCCTTGAGGGTTGGGAAAAACAGGGTTGAAGAAACTGAGGGGAAATCGGGGCTTCAGCGCATGGGCGTGGGCGTGTCGTAGTTGTCGAGCGAGGCGATGATCAGCGCGTCGGCCACCACGCGCTGCTGTGCGGGCGCGAACCACCAGGCGGC
>JALOSH010000418.1 GCA_025458545.1 Hydrogenophaga sp. | reverse complement strand
CGCGCGGAAGGTCTCGACCACGTCACGGTCCACATCGAGCACGTACGCACCATGGCAATGCACCGGGCTGCTGCGGGGCTTGAAGCCCGGCAGCCTGCGGTCGGTGATCAGGTCGACCAGCATGTGATTTTCAAAGAATGTGATGCCAGGCGTGGCGCGCGCCCGTTGGCTCAGGGTGGCCTGAACCGCCGCGCCGGTGGCGTCGGTGGCGTGCACGATGCGCCGGTGCGTGTGACCGCCCTCGCGGGTCAGGTGCAGTTCGCCGTTTTCAGTGGAGAAGGGCACGCCCAGTTCCTGCAGCCAGGCGATGGCGCCGGGCGCATTCTCCACGGTGAATTTCGTCGCTTCCAGGTCGCAGAGACCGGCACCTGCAATCAGGGTGTCCTGCACGTGGGATTCGAAGCTGTCGCCCTCGGCCAGCACTGAGGCGATGCCGCCCTGGGCCCAATTGCTCGATCCGTCGGAGATGCCGCGCTTGGTGACCACCGCCACGCGATGGGTGGGTGCCAGCTGAAGGGCGGCGGTCAGGCCAGCCAGGCCGCTCCCGATGATGAGGACGTCAAACGGATGGGTGGTGCTCATGTCGGTGAACTCGGAAGGGTTTCAAAACCTGCGCATCGCATGCCAAAGCGATGGCGTCGCCAGACGTTCGTGCTGGTGAATCGCCAGGCGGCCAAGCGCTGGGATGCTTCCTGCGACGGCTGAACGCTTGGCGCAGGACATCAGTTCGGGGTGTAGGCCAGCCGCACATAGATGGGTGCGAAAGCCTCGGCCTGCGTCAGCTCGATCAGCGTCTCCTTGGCCAGTTCGAGCATAGCGATGAAGGTCACCACCAGCACCTGCTGGCCGCGGCTGGGGTCGAACAGTTCGCCGAACTCCACGAACTTGCGGCCCTGCAAGCGCCGCAGCACGATGCTCATGTGCTCGCGCACCGACAGTTCTTCGCGGCTGATCTTGTGGTGCTGCACCAGCTTGGCGCGCTTCATGATGTCGCGCCAGGCGCTTTGCAGGTCGAGCGCCTGCACGTCGGGGAAGCGCGGCGCCAGCGCCTGTTCCACATAGACCTGGGCGCGCAGGAAATCGCGGCCGTACTGAGGCAGCTCGGCCAGCCGCTGCGAAGCCAGTTTCATCTGCTCGTACTCGAGCAGGCGACGCTCTTGGGCGGCAGCAGCATGCGCGACTTGATCTCGATCAGCATCGCGGCCATCAGCAGGTATTCGGCCGCCAGTTCCAGGTTGCTGGCGCGGATCTCGTCCACATAGCTCAGGTACTGGCGCGTCACCGCCGCCATCGGGATGTCGAGGATGTTGAAATTCTGCTTGCGGATCAGGTAGAGCAGCAGGTCCAGCGGACCTTCGAAGGCTTCCAGAAACACCTGCAGGGCATCGGGCGGGATGTACAGGTCCCGCGGCATGGAAAACAGCGGCTCGCCGTAGAGACGGGCCAGGGCCACCTGGTCCACCACCACAGGCAGCACCGCATCCAGCCCCTGGGGGGCTTCTTCGAGCGCGGCAATGTCGTGGTTCATCGTGAGGTGCCGGGCGCGCGAAGCGCCTGATGCATCAGCTCGGGTCGGCCTTGGTCTGGTAGACGTAGGCGCCCTGGGGCACTTCCGCCGCCTCGGCCTGGCTCTGAAAGTCGCGGTCGATCTGCTTGTCCCACAGCAGCGCACGGCCCTGGCGCTGCTCCTGCTCCAGGCTGGGCTTGGCGGCCTTGAGCTGCTCGATGAACTGTGTCGCGTCGGAGGTGTAGTGCGGGCGGGCGAAGATGGACATGGTGTTCGTCGAAAGGTGGAATCGTGGGCAGCTGTTGATTTTAGCGGTCCAGTGCCTCCACCGACCGGCTGTGCCAGTTCAGCACCGTCTCGCGCACGGTCATGCGGGACGCCAGTTCCGGGTAGGACTCGCGCACCACATCGGTCGCGAACCGCGCCATGAAGCGCGACTTGAGCACCGCGCGGGCCCGGTCCACGCCGATGTCTTCGTACGGAACCGATGAAAACAGCAAGAAACCGTCGTCCGGGATGCGTCCGGCGCGCATGTTGGCTTCGATGATGCTGGCCGCCTTGCGGATCGGGTCCGCCAGGTCCGGGCTGTAGGGCCCGATGATCAGGGCCACGTTGGGCAGGTGCAGCCAGTCGAACCCCCGGCCGACGCAGATCATCCATTCCCGGTGTTCGATGTTGAGTCGGCGGGTGTGGCGGCGGATGTCGGCGATGTGGGCCAGGTTGCCCACCAGCAGCGGCAGCAGGTCGTGCCGGATCTGGGTGGGCATGTCGGGCAGCAACTGGAGCAGGCGTTGCGGCAGGTTCTCGACATCGTCCGTGCTCAGCTCGGCCATGTTCAGCGTCTGTCCGCCGTGCCCGTGCACCACCAGCGCGTCTTCGTCGGTCTCGAAGCCGCACACCAATGGGTACACGCTGCCATGGTCGGCGCCGAAGAGCGTGGAGACTTCGCGCTGGATCTCGAAGGTGTGGGCCCGCGCATCGTCGGTGCGGTAGTGGAAGCCGGCACAACCGCGCTGTTCGTCGCCCTTGGAGTAGTGGTAGGTGATCAGCATCAGTGCCTGGCGGCCCGAACGCATGACCTTGTCCATGCTGGCCACCAGGGTCTCGCCCAGGTGTGGCCATCCGAGCTGGAAGAAACCGCCGAGGTTGCGAAACGGCAGGATGATGCCCTTGGGTGTCTGGGTGGCCACCGGGATGTTGATGCGGCCGTCCATGCACTTGAGCACCAGGATGGCGGTGGGGTGCCGCGCCAGGTGGCGCTGCCGCGCCAGCGACGCTTCCGGGCTGGCGTATTCCTGGGCGTGGCGCTCAGAGAGGGCAAACAGCCAGTCGATGCGCTGGGCAATCGGCTGGTCGTGGGGCAGGGCTGTGGAGGGCGCTCCATCAGCGAGCGAGGCTGCGGGTTCACACCCACCATGCCCAGGTGCCCGCCGCGTTTGTGCACCGCTTTGTGCAGCTGTTCGAGCGCGTCCAGCCCGGTGGTGTCCAGCGAGATCAGCTGCGTCGCGTCCAGCATCACATTCACCGGCGTGGGCGAGCGCTCGACCTCGGCCACGATCGGATCGAGCTTGGCGACGGCACCAAAGAACAGCGAGCCGTACAGCCGGAAGGTGATTTGCTGCTCGGTGCGGAGGTCGAACACGATGGTGACGACGAAGGTCGACAGCAGCATCAGCCGGTAGTGGTTGGAAAACTGCTTGAGGCGACCGAACTCGCGCCACTCGCCCATGTTCCAGGCCACGAACAACAGCACGCCGGCCAGCACCGCCAGCGGAATGTGCTGGGCCAGCGGCGCGGCCAGCAGCACCACCAGCGCCAGGGTGAGCGCGTGCACGATGCCCGCCACTGGCGACACCGCGCCGGCGCGGATGTTGGTCACCGTGCGCGCGATGGTGCCGGTGGCCGGCATGCCGCCGAAGAATGGCACCACCACGTTGGCCACGCCTTGCGCCATCAGCTCCTGGTTGGGATCGTGCTTGGGGGTGTCGCTCAACTGGTCGGCCACGCGCGCGCACAGCAGCGACTCGATGGCCCCGAGGAGCGCGATGGTCAGCGTGGGCGTGACGAGCATCTTGACCGTTTCCCAGGAAAAATCGGGCAAGGCAAACACCGGCACGGTCTGCGGAATACCACCGAACCGGCTGCCGATGGTCTCCACCGGCAGGCTCATGGCCCAGGCCAGCAGCGACAGCGTGACCAGTGCCACCACCGGCGCGGGCACGCGCGAGGTGGCTTTGAGCGCGCTCACGGTTTCGATCTTCTCCAGCTGGCGACGGAACTGGGAGTCGACCGCCCACAGCTGTGGCCAGATGAACAGCCCGACGACACACGCCACACCCAGGCCGAACGCATAGGGGTTGAAACTGCCGATGTGCTGCCACAGGGTGGCGATCTGGCTGAAAAAGTCGGCCGGCATGCGCGGCACTTCCAGCCCCAGCCAGTCGCGCACCTGCGACAGCGCGATCAGCACCGCGATGCCGTTGGTGAAACCGATCACCACGCTGACCGGCACATAACGCACCAGCGTGCCCAGGCGGAACAGACCGAGCAGGAACAGCAGCACGCCCGCGCTGGCGGTGGCGATCAGCAGGTTGGCCAGACCGTAGCGCTCGACGATGCCATAGACGATGACGATGAAGGCACCGGCCGGGCCGCCGATCTGCACCGAGGTGCCGCCCAGGGCCGAGATGATGAAGCCCGCGATGATGGCGGTCCACAGACCCGCCTCGGGCTTGAGCCCGCTGGCAATCGCAAAGGCCATGGCCAGCGGCAGCGCGACGATGCCCACCGTGGCGCCCGCGCCCATGTCGCGCGCCAGCTTCTCGCCGCTGTAGCCCTTGAGGTCCTGCAACAGACGGGGCTTGAACGGCGCAAGCTGGGGCAATTTGGGGAGCATGGGGAAATGTTACCGGTCGCTACAGAGCGCCAAGCTGACAAGGGCGCCCCGCCAAACATGGGGTTTACACTGATTCTGCGCGATCCAGCGTCGGCAAGGGGCAGTGCACATGCAGAAGTTTTCACACCGGTGGGCCGCCAGGGCCAAGGTCATCGGGCTGGTCATCGGGCTTTCGCTGGGGCTGGCCGCCTGCGACCAGCAGGCCATCAGCGAACTCGAAGAGGGCGTTTCGACCGAGGCCGATGTGCTCCAGCGTTTTGGCGCGCCCGAGGCGGTGTGGGACGGCCCGGACGGTTCGCAGATCTACGAATACAACCGCCAGCCCGCGGGCTACCAGAACTACCAGATCACCATCGGGCCAGACGGCAAGATGGCGGCCCTGCGCCAGGTGCTCACGCCGCGCAACTTCGCGCTCATCCAGCCCGGTATGGCCATGGAAGAGGTGCGCCGCATGCTGGGCAAGCCGATGAAGATCACCACCTACGCCCTGAAAAAAGAAACCCATTACGACTGGCGCTACCAGGACGGACCGAATGAAAGCGACAGCAAGATCTTCACGGTGATCTTCACCCCCGATCTGCGGGTGATCTCCACCATGTCGGTGCGCGACCCGGACCTGGACCGCAACCGCTGAGCGACCGTTTCCCGGCGGATCAGTGGATCCGCATGCCTGGCGTGGCGCCTGGCCAAGGGTGCAGGATGTGGATGCCCGGCTGGGCTTTGTCGTCGGCATGGCTGGCGGCCAGCACCATGCCTTCGCTGACGCCGAACTTCATCTTGCGCGGCGCCAGGTTGGCCACCACCACGGTGAGTTTGCCCACCAGGTCTTGTGGCTGGTACATGCTGGCGATGCCGCTGAACACGTTGCGCATGCGGCCCTCGCCCACGTCGAGCGTCAGGCGCAGCAGCTTGGTGGAGCCTTCCACCGCTTCGCAGTTGACGATCTGGGCAATGCGCAGGTCGATCTTGGCGAAGTCGTCGATGGAGATGGTGTCGGCGATGGGTTCACCGCCGGGCACCAGCTTGGGCTCTTCCGGCGCTGGCGGGGGTTCGAAGAGGGCGTCGAGCTGTTTCACGTCCACGCGCTGCATCAGGTGCTGGTAGGCGCCGATGGTATGGCCCGCACCGAGCAGGCGGGTGGCATCGGCGAACTGCAGGGGCGCGGTGTTCAGGAAAGCTTCCACGTCTTTGGCCAGCGCGGGCAGCACCGGCTTCAAGTACAACGTGAGCAGGCGGAAGGCTTCGATGCAGGTGCTGCACACGTCGTGCAGTCGGCCCTCCATGCCTTCTTTCTTGGCCAGTTCCCAGGGCTTGTTCTG
>JALOSH010000417.1 GCA_025458545.1 Hydrogenophaga sp. | reverse complement strand
CCCAAGAACATCCTGATGATCGGCCCCACCGGGGTGGGCAAGACCGAGATCGCGCGCCGTCTGGCACGCCTGGCCGATGCACCCTTCATCAAGGTCGAGGCCACCAAGTACACCGAAGTCGGCTACGTGGGCAAGGACGTGGACGCCATCATCCGCGACCTGGCCGAGATCGCGGTGAAGCAGACGCGCGAGGCCGAGATGCGCAAGCAGCGCACCCGCGCCGAAGACGCCGCCGAGGAGCGCATCCTGGATGTGCTGGTGCCGCCGCCGCGCAATGTCGGCACCGAGCCAACGGTGAGCACCGACAACACCGCGCGCCAGGCCTTCCGCAAGAAACTGCGCGAGGGGCAACTGGACGAGCGCGAAATCGAAATCGATCTTGCCGAGGCACGCCCCGCCATGGAAATCATGGGGCCTGCCGGCATGGAAGACATGGCCGAGCAGCTGCGCGGCATGTTCAGCCAGATGGGCCAGGACAAGCGCCGCACCCGTCGGCTCAAGATCGCCGAGGCGATGAAGCTGCTGGTGGACGAAGAAGCGGGCAAGCTGGTCAACGAAGAAGAAATCAAGGCGATGGCGCTGCACAACGCCGAGCAGAACGGCATCGTTTTCATCGACGAGATCGACAAGGTGGCTTCACGGGGTGGTGAAGGCGGCAACGCCGAGGTGTCGCGCCAGGGTGTGCAGCGCGATCTGCTGCCGCTGGTCGAAGGCACCACCGTGTCCACCAAGTACGGGATGATCAAGACCGATCACATCCTGTTCATCGCCTCCGGCGCGTTCCACCTGTCCAAGCCGAGCGATCTGATTCCCGAGCTGCAAGGTCGTTTTCCCATCCGCGTCGAGCTGCAGTCGCTGTCGGTGGACGACTTCGAGGCGATCCTGACCCAGACCCACGCCTCGCTGGTGCGCCAGTACCAGGCGCTACTGGCCACCGAGGGCGTGACGCTGGAGATCACCGCCGACGGCATCCGGCGTCTGGCGCAGATCGCCTGCGATGTGAACGAGCGCACCGAGAACATTCGTGCGCGCCGCCTGGCGACGGTGATGGAACACCTGCTCGATGAGGTGAGTTTTGTTGCCACCACCCTGCAGGGCCAGACCGTCACGGTGGACGCGGCCTATGTGGACGACCGCCTGGCCGCGCTCAGCCGCAACGAGGACTTGTCGCGCTACATCCTCTGAGCTCGTCGGGTCTCGCAATTCAACCGCGTTGGCCAGCCCAGGCCATCGCGGTTTCTTTTTTGGGTTTTGCTCATCGGGTCCTGTGGAAAAAGACACGGTGCCGCCGCAACGGCGGTCGACCAGAGATCGCCCCTTGTGTGACAGGGTTTTCAAGCATCACATTGAGAGGTTGTTCTAAGTGCTTGCTTTTGCAGGATTTTTGCCCAACCGATTCTGCAAATCTGTTCTAAGTGGTTGATTTCATTGAAAAAAATTGTAGCCACGGGCTTGCACCCAGGTCTTTTCCTGATAAAGTGGAAAAAAGTGCAATTAAGTGGTGAAAAGTGTTTTTCAAGGACCAGTCGCGGTGTTTCAGGGTGCTTCTTCTCTCAGTCTCGATGCCAAGGGGCGGCTGTCCGTGCCGACCCGGCACCGTGACGCCCTGGGTGCGTCGGCTGGCCAGCTCACCATCACCAAGCACCCGCACGGCTGCCTGATGGTATTCCCTCTCGGCGAGTGGGAGAAGTTCCGCAGCCGCATCGCCGCCCTGCCGATGGATGCCCAGTGGTGGCGCCGTATCTTTCTGGGCAATGCGATGGAGGTGGATATGGACGCCTCCGGCCGGGTGCTGGTGTCGCCCGAGTTGCGCGCGGCGGCCGGCATTACCAAAGACGCGGTGATGCTGGGCATGGGTTCCTATCTCGAACTCTGGGATGCCCAGGCCTACGCCGCCAAGGAGGCCGAGGCGATGCAGGCGCAGATGCCCGACGTCCTCAAGGACTTCTCTTTCTGAGGATGGTGGTGCAAAGCCCATGGAACCATCAAACCGTCCTGTTGACCGAGGCTGTGCAAGCGCTGGCGATCAACCCGGACGGGCACTACGTCGACGCCACCTTTGGCCGCGGCGGGCATTCGCGCCTGATTCTGGAGCGGCTCTCGGAGCGCGGAAGGCTGACGGCGTTCGACAAAGACCCGCAGGCCGTCGAGGCTGCGCAAGCCCTGGCCGCTGCCGATGGCCGCTTCGCGATCCGGCACCAGGGCTTCTGCCACCTGGGCGAACTGGGGGAGGGGGTGGCAGACGGTGTGCTGATGGATCTGGGGGTGAGCTCGCCGCAGATCGACGACCCCGAGAGGGGTTTTTCTTTTCGCCACGATGGTCCTCTGGACATGCGCATGGACACCACGCGCGGCCAGAGCGTGGCGCAGTGGCTGGAAACGGCCGAGGTTTCCACCCTGGCGGAGGTCATTCGTGAGTCGTGGCTGGCGCGGTCAAAACCCGCGAGCCGGGCAAGGACCCTGCAACGCGCACATTTCAGGCTTTTCGGATTTTCATCAACGCCGAGCTTGAAGAGTTGCAACAAGCGTTAGAGGCCAGTCTGCATGTGCTGCGTCCCGGAGGTCAACTGGTCGTGATCAGCTTCCATTCGCTGGAGGACCGCATGGTCAAACAGTTCATGGCGCGCCACTCGCGCGCCGTGGTGGACCGCCGCGTGCCGTTTGCCGAGCCCGCGCCGATGCCGCTCACCGCAGTGAGCCGCCTCATGCCGTCGGACGCCGAGGTGGCCGCCAACCCGCGCGCGCGCAGCGCTGTGATGCGGGTGGCCGAGCGCACGGGGGCGCCGTCATGAGCGCAGCGCAGGGCCACCCCAAGCAAGCTCGCGCTCCCCTGGGGGGCAGCGACGTGCGCGCAGCGCCGAGCGTGGGGGTACTGTTTTCATGATCCGGCTCAACCTGGTCCTGCTCGTGGCCGTGCTGTTCAGCGCGTTCTACCTGGTGCACACGCAGTACGAGTCGCGCCGTCTGTACACCGCGATCGACAAGGCCGGTGCGCAGGCGCGCAGGCTGGACGTCGAGCACGAGCAGTTGCAGGTGCAGAAACGCGGCCAGGCCACGTCGGCCCGGGTCCAGCAGCTGGCTTCCCAGAAACTGCAGATGCGGCCGGTCAACCCCGCCATCACCCAGTACGTGACGCTGGCCGGGGCCGAGCCGGTCGGGGCCACTTCTTCGCAGGTGGTGCGGCCATGAACCAGCGTGTCGGTCAGCGCCCCAGCCGCAGCATCAA
>JALOSH010000416.1 GCA_025458545.1 Hydrogenophaga sp. | reverse complement strand
CCGTCAAGGCTGGAAGACCGAACTCGGCCCAGGCCGCCACCCGATCTCGTCGGCCCTGTTCTGGTACTTCGAAAGCCCGGCTGGCGCACTGGTGGAGTATTACACCGACGAGGACCAGTTGACGGCGGAATGGCAGCCGCGCGATTTCACGCCGGGCCCCACGGTGTTTGCCGAATGGGCCATCAAAGGGACGCTTCATGACCGACAAACCCAAGGCTTGACAGAACCGACTTGTTTCACGGAGACCACCATGCGCACCCCGGAGCTCTACAACGAAACCCACCAGACCCGCAGCGCGCCGCCGACGGCCTACGAGAGTCTGCTCGGCGATGCTCTCGAGCGCGCGTTTGCCCAGGGCATTCACGACCTGGCCGGCCTGGTGGCCTACCTCAACACCACCGGCCCGGCCGGCCCGAATGGCCAGCCCTGGACAGAGCAGAGCTACTGCCTGGAAATGGCCCGCCTGGGTGCATGACGCCGCCACCGATCACCGCGACAGGAGAACACCGATGAACACCGCCCTGGTCAATGTCCAGCTCGACCCCACCGACGCCGTGCTGAAGGTGGGCCTCAAGGACCTCTGGTACCCGGTCTGCCCGTCCAGCTTCGTCAAGGAAAGCCCGGTCTCGCTGCGCCGCCTGGGCTACAAGATCGTGCTCTGGCGCGACCAGGCCGGCCAGGTCCATGCGCTGGAAGACCACTGCCCGCACCGAGGTGCGCCGCTGTCGCTGGGCGTGATCCTGGGCGACCGCATCGCCTGCCCCTACCACGGCGTGGAGGTGCGCTGCGACGGCACCGTCACCCGGGTGCCCGGCAGCCCCGGCTGCAAGCTCGAAGGCTCGCGCCCCACCCGCACGTTTCACACCGCCGAGAGCAACGGCGCGATTTTTCTTTACAACGCCAGCCACCCGGCGCTGGACGAAGCGCCGCCGCTGCGCCTGCCCGAGCAACTGACCTCGCCCGAGTGGAGTTCCTTCCTCTGCTACACCGAGTGGGGCGGCGACTACCGCTACGTGGTGGACAACGTGATGGATCCGATGCACGGCGTGTACCTGCACAAGCAGTCGCACACCATGAGCGAGGGCGACAGCACCGCCGAGTTCCAGATCCGTGAAGTCGAGAACGGTTTCATCTTCGAAAAGAAAGGCCAGCGCGGCGTCAACTTCGACTGGACCGAATGGCTGGACCTGGGCATCCACATCATGCGGCTGGAAATCCCCTACCCCAAGACTGGCGGCCCGGGCGGCAACTTCACCATCATCGGCAGCTACACCCCCGTCACCGACCGCGTGGCGGGGGTCTTTCACTGGCGCTGCCGCAAGGTGGAGGGTTGGCAGCGCGACACCTGGCGCTTCCTGTACAAGAACCGGCTGGAGCAGCGCCACTGGAACGTGCTGGAGCAGGACCGTGTGGCGGTGGAGAACATGGAGCCCGACGCCAACCAGCGCGAGCACCTGTACCAGCACGACATGGGCATCGTCCGCCTGCGCCGCCACCTGCGCAACCTGGCCAACCGGCAGCTGGAACAGGCGCTGCGCTGAACCGTCCTCTTTGCCACCGATTCCAAGATGAGCAACGCCACCACTGTGCAGGCCTGGGTCCATACCCTGCGTTTCGAAGCCGACGACATCATCGGTGTCGAACTGAGGCCTGTGGAGGGATCGACATTCCCGGCTTTCGAAGCCGGTTCGCACATCGATCTGCACCTGCCCAACGGCATGGTGCGCAGCTACTCGCTGTGCAACGACAGCCGCGAGACCCACCGCTATGTGTTGGGCGTGCTCAAGGACCGCGCCAGCCGCGGCGGCTCGCGCTGCGTGCACGAGCAGCTGCGCGTGGGCATGCGACTGGGCATCAGCGCTCCGCGCAACAACTTCCCGCTGCACGAAGACGCCAGCCATTCGGTGCTGTTGGCCGGCGGCATCGGCGTCACGCCGGTGCTGTGCATGGCACGGCGGCTGCAAGCGCTGGGCCGCAGCTTCGAGTTTGTGTACTGCGCACGTTCGCGCAAGAGCGCGGCCTTCATCGCGGAGATCGAGGCGCTCGGTGCGCCGGTGACCTGGCACTTCGACGACGAGCACGGCGGCCCGCCCGACCTGAAAGCCCTGCTGGGTCGGCGGGCGCCCTCGGCCAGCGAGCACTTCTATGCCTGCGGCCCGGCCGTGATGCTGGACGGCTTTGAGAAGACCTGCGCAGCGCTGGGCCACACCCATGCGCACATCGAGCGTTTCACCGCGGTGGAGGTGGCGGCGTCGGCCGACGCGAAGCAGGCCTACACCGTGGAGCTGCGGCGCAGCGGCAAGACCTTCGAGGTCACACCCGACAAGACCTTGCACCAGTGCCTGATCGACATCCGGGCCAACGTGCCCTTCAGTTGTGAAGAGGGCATTTGCGGGTCCTGCGAAACCCGTGTCATCGAGGGCGAACCCGATCACCGCGATTCGGTGCTCACGGCGGCGGAGCAAGCTACGAACCAATCCATGATGGTCTGCGTCTCGGGCTGCAAGAGTGCCCGGCTGGTGTTGGATCTCTGACCTCAGGCCGAGGCGGTGGGATAGGGGCTGGTATCGGCGCTGGCCAGCATGGCGCGAGCCAGGCGCTCGGCCAGTTCGCCGCGCAGGCTGCGCGCCTGCGGGTCGTTCCAGCGGTTGTGCAGCTCCAGCGGGTCGGCCTGCAGGTCGTACAGCTCGCCCCATAGACGGTGTAGCGGTGGTGCCGGTCGCGCAGCGTGCGCATGCGAACGCGCCGGTCCAGACCGAAGTCGCTGCGCTGGCTTTCTTCTTCGATCAGCAAGACATCGCGCACGCTTTGCGCCGGTCCCTCCAGCAAGGGCTGCAGCGGCAGGCCGTGCATGCCGTTGGCCGGTTCCAGCCCGGCGCGCACCAGCACCGTGGGCGCGATGTCGGTGGTCTGCGCCAGCGCTTCTGTCGTCTCCCCTGAACGTGGCAGCGCCGGGTCGCGCCAGATGAACGGCACCCGCGTCAGCGGCGCGCAGTGCAAGCCACCCTTGAACATCAGGCCCCGGTCGCCCAGCAGTTCGCCGTGGTCGCTGGTGAACATGACCACGGTGTCGCGGTCCAGGTCGAGCGCGCGCAGGCAGGTCATCACGCGACCGATGGCGTCGTCGATGCAGGCCAGGCTGCCGTGGTTCAAGGCCAGCGCTTCACGCGCCTCCTGCTCGGTGCAGGCAAAGGCACCGTGTCCCGGTCGAAAGCTCGGGTCGCGTTGCCGCTGGGCGCGCAGCCAGGCCACGGGTGGTGGCGGGTCGATCAGGTCGGCGTGAAAGGTCTCGGGCAGCGACACGCTGGCCGGGTCGAACAGGTCCCAATAGCGCCCGGGCGGTGTGAACGGGTGGTGCGGGTCGGGGAATGAGCACTGCAGGAAGAACGGTGCCGGTTCGTGAGCCAGGCGCTGGAGCTCGTCGCAGCTGCGATCGGCGATGTAGGCAGTCGGGTAGAGCGCTTCGGGCACGCGGGTGCGCCAGGCCTGGCGCAGCCGCCCCAGCGCCAGGCCGGGAGTGGGCTGGGCGTTTTCGGGACCGATCAGCTGTTCCGCATCGGGCCGCTGCTGGCGCAGCCAGCGCCGCCAGTGCCCCTGTTGCTCATCGGCGTGGCCGATGGTCAGCGTCACCCGCTCTCAAAGGTCGGGTCGGTCGCCCAGGCGCTGGCGACCTCTTGCCCGTAGCGTCCGGGATGGACGGCCCGGGCGTCCTGCGGCAGGCGCTGGCCAGAGCGAGGCCAGGGCGGTGGCACCGCGGTGATGTTCTGCAGATGCGACTTGCCCACCAGCGCCGTGCGGTAGCCGGACTTTCGCAAAGTCTCGACGAAGCTGAGTTCGCCGTGTGACAGTTCGCGCCCGTTCATCTGAACCCCGTGCGCGCTGGGCAGTCGCCCAGTCATGAGCGAGGCGCGGTTGGGTTGGCAGATCGGGGTGGCGACGTGGAACTCGGTGAAACGCAGACCCTGCGCTGCCAGCGCGTCGATGTGCGGTGTGCGCACGTCCGGATGTCCGGCGCAGCCCATGTGATCGGCCCGGTGCTGATCGGTGATGAAGAGCAGAAAGTTGGGCCGCTTGCGCATGGGGAGGGACTTCAAGGCGCGGAAAGGCTCAGGGCTGATGGCAGTCGCTCCGCCAGAGCGATAAGGTCCAGGGCACCCGTGGAACCGGCTTTGCCGGGCCACAGGGTGCGTCCCCCTCCGCGCGCCGCAGGCGCGCCAGAGAGGGGGAAGCCGCGCAGCGGCGCAGGGGGTGCCTCACTCAATCTCAATCCGCTTTGATGTTCAGCTCGCGCGCCAGGCTGCCGTAGCGCTGGTGGTCGGCCTTGACGAGAGCATCCAGCTGCTGGGGTGTGCCACCCAGCAGCTCCAGGCCCGCCGCGGTGAGCCGTGTGCGCACCTCCGGCATCTGCAGCACGGCGTTGAACTCCTGGTTCAACCGGGTCACCGTGGCTGCGGGTGTGTCCTTGGGTGCAAACACCCCGTACCAGGCCGCAACCTCGACACCGGGGACACCTTGCTCGGTGGCCGTGGGCACATCGGGCATCAGCGACGACCGGGCGCTTTCGGTCACCGCCAGCGGCACCAGCTTGCCCGCCTTGATGTGCTGGACCGCGCCACCCAGTCCGGTGAAGAGCAGCTTGACCTCGCCGCCCAGCGCGGCCGTGATCGACGGCGCCACGCCACGGTACGGCACGTGCAGCAGGTTCACCTTGGCCGAGCGCTGGAACATCTCGCCCGCGAAATGCATGGGCGAGCCATTGCCCGGGCTGCCGTAGGGCATGCCGGGGGTTTTGCGGATCATCTCCAGCGCGGCCTTGAGGTTGGTGGCACCCAGTTGCGGGTTGGCCACCAGCACCATCGGGGTGGTGGCCGGTGCGATCACCGGCACCAGGTCGCGCTGCACGTCGACCCCGCCGCCCGCGCCGGGTGGCAGCACATGCGGAGAGATGACGACCGTGTTCGGCGTGAACAGCAGGGTGTGGCCATCGGCAGCCGACTTGGCCACCACACCGGCGCCCAGCAGCGCGCCCGCGCCGGGCCGGTTTTCCACCACCACCGCCTGACCCAGGCGCGGTGCGAGCATCTCCGCGAACACACGCGCCGCCACGTCGGGGCCACCGCCTGCGGGGAAGGGCACGACCAGCGTGAGGGTCTTGGACGGAAAGGCCTGGGCGTGCGCGGCGGGCAAGCCACTGAGCGCGGCCATGCAGGCCATCAAGCCCATGGCGGCGCGACGGGTGGTGAGGTTCGTCATCGAAGTCTCCTGGTTGGTGGTGGGGAAAAAAACAGTCAGGCAGCGGGCAAGCCGACGCTCCAGGCGTCGTAGCCGTAGACCCAGTCGGCGTTGCCCTGGGTCTTCATCCATTGGTTGCCGCGCGAGCCGATCTGGATCTGGGCGGTGCGTTCGCGGCGCGCGTTTTCATAGGTCTTGAGCGCCTGTTCGGCCCCCGCCCGGGTGGACACACCGGCCAGACAGCGGCCCAGCACCACCGCGTCTTCGATGGCCATGCCCGCGCCCTGCGCCATGAAAGGCAGCATGGGATGGCAGGCATCGCCCAGCAGCGTGACCGTGCCCACCGACCACCGCGGCAGCGGTTCCCGTTCGTACAGCGCGCTCTTGAGCGTGGTGTCGCAGGCGTCCAGCAAGGCGCGTGCGTCGGGGTGGAAGTCTTTGTAGAAGCCACGCAGTTCGTTCACATCGCCTTCGCTGGTCCAGGACTCTTCGGTCCAGCTCTCCTGCCCGGTGGTGGCGAAGATGAAGGTCTCCCGGCCCTGGTTGAGCGGGAAGGTCACGATCTGGCTCTGCGGGTTGGGCCCCCACCATTTGGTGAAGGCCTCGATCTCGGGCACGTTCTTCACCCGTTCGGTGGGCACCACGGAACGGAACGAGACCACGCCGGTGAAGCGCGGCGACTCCTCGCCGAACAACGCGGTGCGCACCCGCGAATGGATGCCGTCGGCACCCACCACCAGGTCGAAGGTTTCGCTGTGACCATCTTCAAACGCCAGTTGCACGCCCTGGTCGTCCTGCGTCAGGCTGCGGATGCGCTGGGCGAAGCGGATCTGTTCGACGGTGGATGGTGATCTGCGGCGCACCGTATTGCTGTTCGGCCACGTCGCCCATGCCCAGACGCGAGGTCTCCTGGCCGGTGTCCCAGTCGCGGCTGATGCGGAAGGTGGGCCGTGCGCCGAGCCGACGCACAGCGGCCCCGGCGCCCAGACCGTCGATGGCGCGCACCACGTTGGGCGTGAGGTTGATGTCCGCCCCCACGCGCGAAAAGCCCTTGGCCTGTTCGAACACGGTGACGTCGTGGCCCTGGGCCGTGAGCGCGATGGCGGCCGCCAGCCCGCCCACGCCGCCGCCTGCGATGCCGATCTTCAGTGACTGGGTCATGTGTGTGTCTCCGGTTCGGTGGTCAGAACACGCCCGGGAACGATCCGCCGTCGAGCAGGATGTTCTGGCCGTTGATGTAGCCCGCGTGCACGCTGCAGAGATAGGCACAGGTGCGACCGAGTTCCTGGGGGGTCCCGAAGCGGTGCGCGGGGTGTTTGGCGAGGCGCGCTGCGCGCACCTGTTCCACCGTCTTGCCTTCGCGCCGCGCCTGGGCTTCGAAGTTGCCGGCCAGGCGAGCGGTGTCGAAGGTGCCTGGCAGCAGGTTGTTGATGGTCACGCCCTGTGCCACGGTGCTGCGCGCCAGGCCGGCGACGAAGCCGGTCAGGCCGCTGCGCGCGCCGACCGACAGGCCCAGGAGGTGATGTTGACGATGCGGCCCCAGCCGCGCGCCATCATGCCGTCCACCGTGCGTTTGATGAGTTCGATCGGCGCGAGCATGTTGGCGTCGATCGCCTGGTGCCAGGTGCCGCGGTCCCAGTCGCGGAAGTCGCCCGGTGGCGGGCCGCCCGCGTTGGTGATCACGATGTCGAAGTCCGGGTGGTGTCGGAAGATCCGGGTACGGCCCTCGTCGGTGGTCACGTCGGCGGTCACCCAGTCCACGCTGCCCGCACCCGGCTGGGCGCGCAGCCGCTCGGCGGCCGCCTGCAACGGTCCTTCGGTTCGCGCCACGATGTCGGCGCACGCCAGCCCCAGCCCGGCGCTGGCGCCGCAGACCAGTGCTTTTCGTCCCTTGATGCCCAGGTCCATGCTTCAGGCCTCGTTGGTGAAAGGAAGGTGGGTTGTGTTCACAGCGGCCACGCGGATGTCAGGACAGCGCCCAGGGCATGGGCGCGTCGTTCAGACCGATGTAGAAGCTCTTCTGGCGGGTGTATTCCAGGATCCCCAGGCGACCCTTCTCCTGGCCGTAGCCGCTCATCTTCACGCCGGTGAAGGGCGTGCTGATGGAGAACACCTTGTAGGTGTTGACCCACACCGTGCCGGTCTGCAGCGCGCGGCCGATGCGCCAGGCGTTCTTGAAGTCGCGCGTCCAGATGCCCGAGGCCAGGCCGAACACGTTGTCGTTGCACTGGGCGATCAGGTCCGCTTCGTCCTGCCAGGGCAGCAGGGCCAGCACCGGGCCGAAGATTTCTTCCTGACACATGCGGGCGCTGTTGGGCAGGCCCTCGAACACGGTGGGCAGGTAGTAGCTGCCCGCGTCGTAGAAACCGCCGGTGGGGCGTTCGCCGCCGCACAGCACGGTGCCGCCTTCGTCGCGGCCGAGCTGCACATAGCGCTCGATGCTGGCGCGGTGGGCCAGGTTCACCAGCGGTCCCATCTGTGTGTCTTCGCGCGCCGGGTCGCCCACGCGCAGGCGTTTGACGCCGTCGAGCAGGCGGCGTTTGAATTCGTCGTACAGGCTGGCGTGCACGAAGGCGCGCGATCCGGCGATGCACGATTCGCCCGAGGAACTGAAGATGCCGTAGAGCACCCCGGCCACCGCGTGGTCGAGGTCGGCATCGGGCATGACGATGGTGGGCGACTTGCCGCCCAGCTCCAGCGAGGTGGGCATCAGTTTTTCAGCCGCCAGGCGCTGGATGCCCAGGCCCACGGTGGTGCCGCCGGTGAACGCGATGCGCTGGATCAGCGGGTGCTTGACCAAGGCATCACCGACCACGCTGCCTTTGCCGGGCAGCACGCTGACGATGCCATCGGGCACGCCGGCCTGCTGGCAGATCTTGGCCAGTTCGATGGCCATGCGCGGCGTGATCTCGGCCGGCTTGAACACCACCGCACAACCGGCGGCCAGCGCGGGCGCGAGCTTCTGCGCTTCGCTGGCGATGGGGCTGTTCCAGGGCGTGATGGCGCCCACCACGCCCAGCGGCTCGTGCGTGCTCAGGCTCAGGTAGTCGCCGCGCGAGGGGGTGATGGTGTCTTCCAAGGTCTCGGCCGCCGCCCCGAAGAACTGGAAGGTACCGGCCGCGCTGGCCACCAGGGCGCGGCATTCCTTGATGGGTTTGCCGTTGTCCAACCGCTGCAGTTGCGCCAGCTCTTCGGCCCGTTCGCGGATGCCCTGCGCCACGCGGTACAGGATGCCGGCGCGTTCGTGGTGCTTGAGACCGGCCCAGGCCGGTTGCCGGCGGGCGTGCTCGGCCGCCTGCACCGCCTCGTCCACATCGGCGGCGGTGGCGGCGTGCAGGCGCGCCACGGTGCTGCCGTCGTGCGGGTATTCGGTGGTGTATTCGGGGCCGGACGCGTCGCGCCAGCGGCCCGCGATG
>JALOSH010000415.1 GCA_025458545.1 Hydrogenophaga sp. | reverse complement strand
CGACACCATGGACGCCATCGGTGCCGACCTCGAAGGCCTGTACGACGCGCTGGACAGCCACGATCTGGCGGCGGGCTCGCCGCAGGCGCGACGGCTGTTTTCCTGACCCCCCCGCCGCGCTGCGCGCGACCCCCCAGGGGGCAACGCTGGCGGCCCGGCAAAGCCGGTTCCGCGGCGTTCTCGGTTAGCTTCCCCTCATTCCCCTGTGACCTTGTCTGCATGAGCACTCCTGATCTGTTTTCGTCTGAGCCATCGCCAGCAGAGCGTGCGGCCGAGCTGCGTGCGGTGCTGCACCACCATGCCCATCGTTACTACACGCTGGACTCCCCCGAGATTCCGGATGCGGAGTACGACCGCTTGTTCCGTGAGTTGCAGGCGCTGGAGGCGGAGCACCCGGAACTGCTGCGGCCTGACTCGCCGACGCAGCGCGTGGGTGGCCAGGTGCTGGATGGCTTCACGCCGGTCCGACATGTGGTGCCGATGCTCTCGATCAACACCGAGACCGACACCGAACCCACAGGTGCACTGAACTTTGACAGCCGGGTTCGCCGGGCGCTCGGATTCACCGAGGCCGATCCCGCCATCGAATACGTGGCCGAACTCAAGTTCGACGGTCTGGCGATGAGCCTGCGCTATGAAAACGGCTTGCTGGTGCAGGCCGCCACGCGCGGCGATGGCGAGGTCGGCGAAGACGTCACGAACAACATCAAGACCATCGGCCAAGTGCCCCTGCGCCTGCCTGCGGACGCACCGCCGGTGCTTGAAGTGCGCGGCGAGGTCTACATGCGGCGCGATGACTTCGATGCGCTGAATGAAAAACAGCGCGCCAAGATCGCTGCCGGTGCCAAAGGCGAAAAAACCTTCGTCAACCCGCGCAACGCCGCGGCCGGTGCGGTGAGGCAACTCGATTCGGGCATTGCCGCGCAGCGCCCGCTGAGCTTCTTCGCCTACGGTCTGGGCGAGATCACGCCGCCGGAGCAGGGCGGCCCGGCCTTTGGGTCCCACTATGAGTTGCTGATGCGGCTCAAAGCCTGGGGTTTTCCAGTGGCCGAGCAAACAGCGGTCGCCGTTGGCGCCGACGCATTGATCGCGTTCCACCAGCGCATCGGCGCCGAGCGCGACCAGCTGCCGTTCGACATCGATGGCGTGGTCTACAAGGTCAATTCGCTCGCATTGCAGCGCCAGCTCGGCTTTGTCACCCGCGAACCGCGCTGGGCGGTGGCGCACAAGTACCCGGCGCAGGAGCAGCTCACCACCGTGCTCGCCATCGACGTGCAGGTCGGCCGCACCGGCAAGCTCACGCCGGTGGCCAAGCTCGCGCCGGTGTTTGTGGGCAACGTCACGGTGACCAACGCCACGCTGCACAACGAAGACGAAGCGCGTCGCAAGGACGTGCGGGTGGGCGACACGGTGATCGTGCGCCGGGCGGGGGATGTGATCCCGGAGGTGGTGGCTTCGCTGCTCGACAAGCGCCAGCCCGGCGCCGAGCCCTTCACCATGCCGCGCCAGTGCCCCGTGTGTGGCAGCGCGGCGGTGCGCGAAGAGGGCGAGGCGGACTACCGCTGCACCGGAGGCCTCTTCTGCGCGGCGCAGCGCAAGCAGGCGATCTTGCATTTCGCGCAGCGCCGCGCGGTCGAGATCGAGGGCCTGGGCGACAAGCTGGTGGAGCAACTGGTGGACGCCGACGTGGTCAAGACCCTGCCGGACCTCTACCGCCTGGGCCTGATGGCGCTGGCCAGCCTGGACCGCATGGCCGACAAATCGGCGCAGAACATCCTGGCCGCATTGGAAAAATCAAAACAGACCACCTTGCCGCGCTTCCTGTTCGGTCTGGGCATCCGCCATGTGGGCGAAGCCACGGCCAAGGAAATGGCGCGCCACTTCGGCAGCCTGGACCGCCTCATGGACGCCAGCCTTGAGCAGTTGCTGGAAATCAACGATGTGGGCCCGGTGGTGGCGCAAAGCATCCGCACCTTCTTCGACCAACCGCACAACCGCGAGGTGGTGGAGCAATTGCGCGCCTGCGGCGTGACCTGGACCGAAGGCGAGCCCGCCGAACCAACGGCGCAACCGCTCGCAGGCAAGACGTTCGTGTTGACCGGCACCTTCCCCACGCTCAAGCGCGAGCAGGCCAAGGAGATGCTCGAAGCCGCTGGCGCCAAGGTGGCCGGCTCGGTGAGCAAGAAGACCGACTACGTCGTGGCCGGCGAGGAAGCCGGCAGCAAGCTCGACAAGGCACGCGAATTGGGCGTGGCCGTGATCGACGAAGTGGGGATGCTGGCGTTGCTGCAGAGCCGACGGGACCCGTGCAGCGGCGGAGCGTGGGATTCGCCCCTCACTTGAACTTGTAGTGGTCCCGGTTGAGCACAGCGGCCACGGCGGTGACTTCTTCCGGGAACAAGCCCAGGTTCATCTGGGTGTTGCACATCTCCACCATGCCGCGCAGCAGGCCTGCGGTGTTGATGCGGCCTTGCGGCTTGTACATGGCGCTGCCGTCGCCGCCCACGCGATCAGCTTTTGACCCAGCTCGATATCGGCTTCCTTGAAGATGTCGGCGGAGTGGGAAGGGCCAGACAAGAAGACCGCCCCGCCAGCCAGAAACAGCATGGCCAGCACGGTGGCAGGTCGATGGTTAGTGGGCTGCGGCAGGTTGACCGCCGGACAGTGAGCGGAGCGTGGCTTCATGGTGGTCGACCTCCTGAACAAGGGGGAGCGTCCTGCGAGGACACGGGGTCACTGTATCTTCACCACAATCCGTTCCCATCAGGGACAACCTTTAGAACCTCAGTGGTATCCAGCATGGCCATCCACCCGATTCTCAAGATGGGCGATCCGCGCTTGCTGCGCGTGGCGCAGCCGATTACCGCCTTTGACACGCCCGAGCTGCACCGCCTGGTGAGCGACATGGAGGCGACCATGGCGGCGGCCAACGGTGCCGGGCTCGCGGCGCCACAGATCGGTGTCGACCTGCAGCTGGTGATCTTTGGCACCGGTGCTCCGAACCCGAGGTATCCGGACGCCCCGGTGGTGCCGCGCACCGTGCTGCTCAACCCGGTGATCACGCCGCTGGGCACCGAGGAAGAAGAGGGCTGGGAGGGCTGCCTGTCGGTGCCCGGCCTGCGCGGTGTGGTGCCCCGCTGGCAGCGCATCCGCTACCAGGGTTTCGATGTGGCGGGTCGCCCCATCGACCGCCAGGCCGAGGGCTTTCATGCCCGGGTGGTGCAACACGAATGCGACCACCTGCACGGCGTGCTGTACCCGATGCGGGTGCGCGACTTCACCCGGTTCGGCTTCACCGAGGTGTTGTTTCCCGGCCTGGATGCCAGCGACGATGATTGAGTGGTCGGGCAGCTGAAACAAAATGACATGTTCAGCGCGCACCATGCACTAAATTCGCTAGCAAACAACGTATCGCCCAACAGGGTGGATGGATCTGACATGAAGCAAATGATCGCCGTGCTGGGCTGCGCGGCCCTGCTCAGCGGCTGTGCGGCCACGCGGGCGCCGCAGCCCACGCCGCCCGAACCGCCGCCGCTGCCCGCGCAGTGGTACGCACCGCCGTTGGCGCACCAGGGCAGCACCACCGCGCTGGCGCAATGGTGGAACCGCCTGGGTGACCCGGTGCTGAGCGACTGGATCGCCCGGGCGCAGACCCAGAGCCCCAGCCTGGCGGCCGCCCGCGCCCAGGTGAGCGCAGCCCGGGCGGCGGTGGCCGCCCGCGAGGTGCAGGCCGGACCGCAGGTCTCGGCGGTGGCCAGCCTGTCCCGTGGCCGCATGGACGCCAGCGCGCCGCTCGGCAACGCGCTCGGTGCCGGGCTGCAGGCGTCGTGGGTGATCGATCTGTGGGGCGGTGCCGCGGCGGAAACGGCGGCTGCCCGCGCCCAGCAGGACGCGGCGGGTGCCGCCTGGCACGAGGCCCGGGTGGTGGTGGCCGCCGAGGTGGCCCAGTTGTATGTGGCGCACCGGCTGTGCCTCGCCCAGCTGGCCGTGGCCAGCAGCGATCGCGATTCGCGCGGCGCCACCGCGCGCAGCACCGCGATCACCGAAAAGGCGGGCCTCACCGCGCCTGCGGTGCTCGCGTTGGCCCAGGCCAGCCACGCCGAGGCGCAGGCCCGCAC
This sequence comes from Hydrogenophaga sp., assembly GCA_025458545.1. Next base: position 311 of record JALOSH010000415.1, on the reverse strand, counting down.
CCAGGCACAGGCCGAACAGTGCGAGCGGCAGATCAAGTCGCTGGTGGCGCTGACCGCGCTGCCCGAGCCGCAACTGCGCGCCCAGCTGGCGCAAAGTCCCGTCTGGCGACCCGAAGCGTTGCCTATCCCCATCCCCGTGGTGCAGGCGGTGCCCGCCGAGGTGATCCGCCAGCGGCCCGATGTGTACCGCGCTCAGCGCGAGCTGGTGGCCTCGGGCGAAGCCGCTGGTGCCGCACGAGCCCTGCTGTTGCCGAACCTGAGCCTCTCGGGCAGCTGGCTGCGCAACCGGCTCAGCACCTCGTCGGGCAGCA